>DATCMP010000395.1:0-25243 GCA_036563365.1 Thermomicrobiales bacterium | reverse complement strand
TTGCTGGTAGCGCGACGGGTAGCTCACGTTCAAGAATCTCGCAGAGGATCTCGGCGAGTTCCGGGTCGAATTGGCTCCCCGCGCCAGCGCGGATCTGCACCAGCGCCGCTTCGACAGACAGCCCGCGTCGATACGGCCGATCGAGGGTCATCGCGCTGTAGGCATCGGCGAGGATCATAATCCGCCCGAGGAGTGGCACAGCTTCGCCGACGAGGCCGCGCGGATAGCCGCCGCCATCCCATCGCTCGTGGTGATGCCGCACCGGATCGAGGACATCGCGCAAGCCAGGCACCCCCAGGATGATCAACTCCCCGAACTCGACGTGCTGCCGCATGATCGACCACTCGTCCTTGTTGAGCGGGGCGGGTTTGCGGAGGATCCGATCGGGGATGCTGATCTTGCCGACGTCATGTAACAGGCCGGCGGTCCGCACGATCGCACAATCGCGCGCCGAGAGCCCGAGTCCTTCCGCGAGTACGGCGGCAATATCGGCCACCACGGCGCTATGGGCCACGGTGTAGCCATCTTTCGCATCGACGGCCAGGACCAGCCCCTCGACCACGCCGAAGCTCGTATGGTCGGCCGCGAGATCAAGCGGCGCGGCGTGGGCGGCCGCCGTGACGACCGCGCGCCCACCGCCGCGCTTACTGCGATACAAGGCACTATCCGCCAGCATAATCAGGTCGTGGCGGGTTCTGGCGTCGTGCGGGTAGACCGCCACCCCCGCGCTGAACGCGAGCGGAACCGCGCTGGCGGCCCCGAGCAATGGCGCGAGTGTCGCGACCCGCGCTTGCACGCGCTCGACGAAGGCAGCGGCGCTAGCGGCATCGCTCCCGGGGAGGAGGAGGAGAAACTCGTCGCCACCATAGCGCCCGACGACATCCGCGAGGCGCGACTCCGCTCGCAGCGCATCGGCGACGAGCCGCAAAACCTGATCGCCGGCCGGGTGACCGTAGGTGTCGTTGAAGAGCTTAAAATTGTTCAGATCGGCCATGATCGCCGCGAGCGGCTGCCCGAGTCGTGCCGCCCGCGCAATCTCGATATCGAATTGCTCTTGCAAGTGGCGATGATTCGCCAAACCGGTCAGCGGATCGGAACAGGCGAGCTGCCGGGCCTCGGCGTAGAGTCGCGCATTCTCCATCGTCGCCGCGATCTGCACGGCGAGGAGTTCGAGCGTCGTCGCTTCCTCGGTGCTGAACGGTCGCCCGAGGCGTTGCACCGCCATCGCCCCGATCAATCGGCCGCCGGTGAGCAGCGGCACACCGAGCCAGGGATTGGTCGCTGTTCGCGGCTCGTCACCATACCCGGTCGGCAGCAGCCCACGTCGTCGACATTCGTCGAGGTAATCCGGCACGTTGAGCGTGCGACGTTCGTCCACCAGCGCCCAGGCCAGACCAATCCCGCGCGTCAGGCGTTTCTGCATCTCCGGGCGGCGCACACCGTCGGCGACGTAGATACGGCAATCGAGTTCGGCGGCGTCTTCATCCCACAACGAGACCCAACAACTCTCGTAATCGATCAGACGGGCGACCTGCTCCCGCGTCGCCTCCACGAAGCGCACCATATCGAGTTCGGCGCTCAACTCATGGGCGATCTCGCGCAGCACCTCCGCCCGCGCCACCCGTTGCGCCGCTTCGTCGTCACGCCGAGCGCGATCGATGGCAATGACCGCCTGCGCGGCGGCTTCCTCGGCGAACGCGATATCATCGGGAGAGAATTCACCAGCCAACGGCGCGCGGGTGATAACCAGCGCGCCGCACCGCTGGTCGGCACGCCGCAGAGGCACATGAAGGATCGGCTCCACGCTGCCCGCGTACGCATCACACCGAGAGTTATCGTCGTGTGCTTCGCTGTCGGCCACGAGCCGAAACTGGACCTCGCGAGCCTGTAACGCCTGACGCACGGCGGCGGCGATCGCGTCGAGGGTCACGGCAATCCCGTCGCCGGAGCCGAGGGCGCGCAAGATCTGACTCAGCGCGGCGTTGTATTGCCGCACGCGATGCAGTTCCAGCATTTCGGGCAGAAGATCAACGTAAGCCAAGACACCCCCGCAACCAAATGCTGCTGCTGTCAGAGCCACTGCCGCATCAATTCGATTACTACAAACCAAACAGCATTACCGCTACACCTATGGTACGCGGCAACCGGTCAACAACCAATACCCCAAATGAGTGATACGGGTACGGACACAGGTACCGACACGGGCCAGTCCGATCGCGCACCGACAATCGGAACGCCGGGGGCGCTTGCCCCGGGCGTCGTGCCGTATCGCTCGCTCGTCGGCGCAAGCGCCGTTACGCGCCCGCTGTCCAGTCGTCTAGAGACGCGGATCAACCGGTTCGCTCTCCAGCGCGAGAACACCGAAGACGCACTCGTGGACCCGGCGCAGCGGTTCGCGACGAACGAAGCGTTCCAACGCCTCGACGCCGAGGGCGAACTCCCGACCGGCGAGGGAACGTTTCGCACCGAGACGCCGCGCTTTGAGCCGTGCCAGGTGCTCCTGCCGATCATACTCGGGGCCATAGATAATTCGCAGATATTCGCGCCCGCGGCACTTAATCGCCGGCTGCACCAGCCCGCGTCGCCCGACAACGATCGGGTCGAGCGGCTTCACCACCATCCCTTCGCCACCATTCCCGGTCAATTCCTCCCACCAGCGCGCCGCCGCCGCCTCGTCGGCGGGATCGGTCACATCGACGAGCCGATACTTCGTGGCATGGAACAGGCCGGTGCCATCATCTCGGCAGAGCCGCGCCAACGTGCTCATGTGCCAGGTGTGATCGCGATCGAGATGGACGCGCCCTTCGGTCGCCAACAGGTGAAACGGCGCGAGTTTGAGGTCGGCCAGCGACGCGACCGGCCAGCAATAGCGCCCGTAGGCCGCGACATACCGCTCGCCAAGGGTCGCGCGCTCGGTGAACCGCGCCTGTAGCGCCTCCACCTCGATTCCGTGCGCTGCCGCGCCAGCCAACGACTCAACGGCGGTTGCGAGCGAGATGGTCGCGGCGGCCCCGACCGCCGCGTACTGCCCCCGCAGGAGTTCTTGTGCCTTGGCCGACCAAGGCAACAATTCGCAGTCGAGACAGGCCCAGTCGGTGGCGAATTCCGCCCAGAAGTCAGCGCGACCGAGCGCATCGCGCACCTCGCAAAGAAAAGCTCGCTCCAACTCGCGATCATCGAAGAAACGCCGACCGGTGCGGGTGTAACAGATCCCGAAGCCATCGGCGACGACGCCGAAGCGACGGCGTGCCGCCTCCTCATCGCGACAAATGACGATCACCGCGCGCGAACCCATATGCTTCTCTTCGCAGATCACGCGTGGCACACCCTCATGGCGGTAGTAGGCGAACACCTCCGCCGGGCCTTCGAGGAGGTCGGGGCTGGCGCTCGTCTCCGCCGGTGACATCGTCGGCGGCAGATAAATCAGCCACTTCGGATCGACGGCGAAGCGACTCATCACCTCCAACGCGGTGATCGCGCGCTCCTCGGCGATCGTCACCTTCCGCGCCAGCCGCGTCTCGATCAGGCGCTTCCCGAGGAGATCGCCGACATCGAGGAGATCGTCGTGCTCCTGCTGCGCGCTGAGGGCTGGTGCCGGATCGACGGTAGGGAGAAACGGTCGCGCCGGTTCCGCCCAGGTGCGCGTCGCCGGGGTCGCCACCAACTCGCGCTCCGGCCAGCGGAGCGCGGTCAGCGCCCCACCGAAGACGCAGCCGGTGTCGATGTTGATCGTGTTGTTCAACCACTCGGCGTGCGGTGTCGGGGTATGGCCATAGACGACCGCCGCGCGACCGCGATACTCCGCGGCCCAGTCGTAGCGCACCGGCAGACCGAACTCGTCGGTTTCGCCGGTCGTCTCGCCATAGAGGGCGAACTCGCGCACCCGCGCGGAGCCGCGCCCCTGGTAGTGCTCCTTCATCCCGGCGTGTGCCACGACGAGCGCGCCGCCAGCAAGGACGTAATGCCCGACGAGCCGGTCGAGGAACGCGGCGATGCGCGAACGGAAAGCCGCCGACTCGTTGTCCAACTGCGCCAGCGTTTCGCCCAGGCCGTGCGTGATCTGCACGTCACGCCCCCCGAGCTTGCGGAGGAGCTTCACGTCGTGATTCCCTGGCACGCAGAGCGCGATCCCCGCCTCGACCATGCCCATCACCAAACGATAGACACCCGGCGTGTCAGGGCCGCGATCACCGAGATCGCCCAGGAAGACGGCTTTGCGCCCCGGGGGCGGCACGACGGCATAGGTCGCCTCGCCATCCACACCGATTTCCCGCGTGATCGCATAGCCTAGCCGCCCGAGCAGGGCAACCAGTTCGGTGAAGCAGCCATGTACGTCGCCGATGATGTCGAACGGGCCAGCCTCGTGGCGGCGATCGGTCCAGAGCGGCTGGCGCACAACGGTCGCCGCCGCGATCTCCTCTGGCGAGCGCAAGGTGTAGATGTAGCGAAAGCCCTCGCGCTTGAGATGCCGCAGCGATTGGCGCAGCAAGCGGACATGATTCCGCACGACGTGCGGGCCGAACTGGCGCTCCGGGCGCTCGCGGTTCCGCTCCTGGCACAGGTGCCCCGGCAGGTCGAGGACGATCGCGACCGGCAAAACGTCGTGCTCCTTCGCCAGCGCGAGCAGTGCCCGACGCGCCTCCGGCTGCACATTGGTGGCATCGACCACGGTCAGCCGCCCAGCAGCGAGCCGCTTCGTGCCGATGTAGTGGAGCACATCGAAAGCATCGCTGGTCGCACCCTGATCGTTCTCGTCGTCCGCGACCAGGCCACGGTAAAAGTCCGACGACAAGATCTCCGTCGGGCGGAAATGGGTCCGCGCGAACGTCGACTTCCCCGAGCCCGATGCGCCGATCAGGACGACGAGGGACAGGTTGGGAATGGTGAGGTTCATATCAACTTTCCATTACAAGGATCGCTACGCATCGTCGCGCGTGAACACCGCCATCTGTGTCGGCGGGCCGACCTCCGGGTCTTCCGGGCCGATCGGCAAGAATCGGACGCCATAGCCGTGCGTCGCCGCGACACGTTCGGCCCAGGATCCGAACTCCGCGCGCGACCACTCGAAGCGATGATCGCGGTGACGGAACCGTCCGGCGCGTAGGGACGGCCAGCGGACGTTGTAGTCGGCGTTCGGGGTCGTCAGAGCAACCGTCGTCGGGCGGGCGTGGTCGAAGAGGACACGCTCGAACGCGGCCAGGCGCGGCGGATCGAGATGCTCGATCACCTCGACGACAGCGGCGGCATCGAAGCCAACCAAGCGCTCGTCACGATAGGTCAGCGCACCTTGCAGCAGCGTGATCCGTGCCGCCTGCCTCGGCGGCAGGCGATCGAGACGCAAGCGTTCGCGCGCCCGCGCGAGGGCGCCGTGCGCCACATCGACCCCGACGATCTCCGTCGCCTCGGTATTCTTCAACAACGCGACGAGCAAGCGTCCCTCGCCGCAGCCGAGGTCGAGCACGCGCCGCGCACCGCTCCCCTTGATCGCCGCCACCACCGCGCCGATCCGCTGCTCGTTGAGGCTGATCCGCCGCTCGGCTTCCTCCTCATCCGCGTGCTGGTCCGCCACGCTATCGGGCGCGGCGGATTCATCAGGGACAAGTCGCGACAACGCTTCGTCGGTCAGCGAACGCTGGTATTTCAGGTAGCGTCGCGCGATCAGATCGCGCTCGGGATGGGCGGCCAGCCAGCCCTCGCCGCGCCGCAATAACTTTTCGACCTCGTCATCACCCACATAATAGTGCTTCTCGTTGTCGAGGACCGGGATGAGGACGTAGAGATGGGTCAGGAGATCGCGCAGGCGCACCGCGCCGGTCAGCGTCATCACGCGGTACGGGCTCTCGCCCCACTCCGGGAAGCGCGGATCGAGCGCCTGCGACTCCGCAGCTACCGCGTAGCCGAGTGGCACGAAGAGGCGTTCCAGCAATTCATCGCCGCCGCGACACGGCAGCGCGGCGATCGTCGCCCGCAGTGGCAACGGTTGGTCAACCACTGCGGCGCGCTCTTTGCTGTTCCCGGCGAGCGCGCTACGAAAGACCTCGGCAATCGCGACGCTGAGAAACGACGAGGCGACATAGGGACGATCATTGACGTACTGATCGAGCGTCGCGCCGCGACCACGCACCAGGCTGATCGGATCAATTTCCAAGAGGAGGGCGGCGGTGCAACGCTCGTCGCTCGCTTCGGGATAGAAGACATGCGCCTGCCCGAAAGCAAGCGCGAAGCTTTGCAGCTTCGCGGGATGTTTATGCAACAGATACCCGAGATCGGTCGCGGGGTGATGGGTCGTGGTGATCGTCAGGAACATCGTCGGTCATCCTCAACTGAGCACAAGGGAACACGAACTGAGCACAAGGGGATACGGGTGGCAAGGAAGAGAAGAAAACCTCGTCAAGCCTAACAGCCAATTCGTACGTGGAAACCGACCGATAGTACAGCAACGATGCGGCGAACCGTTCAGTCAACCGTTGCCTTTCCCGGACATACAAATGGTATTGAATGACGACTTAGCCGCGCTGAAAGAGCTCAATAATGGATATGTAGATTCTCACGCATACCAGCGCACGAGCGCACCGCTCGATAAAACGGGATAGACGATCGCGGCGGCCCAGTTCAACCATTGACTAGGAACCCCCGCCAACTCTGGCTCGATCGGCAGCGGATCCTGGAGGCTGGCTTCGATCGTCGCGCGCACGGCCTCGCCTACCAGGCCGTGATAGGTCGGCTCTTGCCCATATTCGCAGATCGCCGCGAGTTGCCCATCCCGATAGATCTGGAAGCGCATGGGTCCCCCCCTCACAGCAACATAACGATCAGCATTCCTACGTCTAAAGTAGCAGATTGCCCGATCGATACAATAGCCAGAATAGGCTGTACGTGCAGTACACAGGTAAGAGTACGAGCGACTCTCTCGATATGGGCAAGTATTGGGCATCGATAGTGGATTCGTTGGGCATAAAAATGACACCGCCCCAAGATTGGGCGGTGCCGATGGCAGGGTAGGCTAACGATAAAGGCCGTGATTGGCGCTATCGGGCAAGAAGCCCCCCGCGCTCGCCACACGATTGTTGAAGTTGTAGATCGCGGCGGTGTTGATGATGTCGTAGACATCCTCAATGCTGAAACCGTGCTCCTGCAGGGCCGTGATGTCGGACTCCTCGCAATCGATCGGCGTGCGGGTGATCTTGATCGCGTAGTCGAGCATCGCGCGGGTACGCGCATCGAGGCCCGCACGCCGGTAATCAAGCGCGATCCGGTCGGAAAGCACCGGGTCTTGCGTCAGTCGGCGCAGATCGGCGCTGTGATTCGCCTGACAGAGCAGGCAGCGATTCTCCGCCGAGACGACGACCGCGATCATCTCGCGGTCGATCCGGCTCAAGCCCGAAGGGCCACGCGTGATGTGATCGTAGAGATCGAGCCAGCGCAGCATCAGGTCGGGCCGCCAGGAGTGGACACGCACCACATTATTCGGTGCCCCGAGCTTTTCGCGCTGCCGATTGATCAACTCGATGACACGCGGATCGAGATCCGCTTCCGCCAGCACCGGGAACCAGCTGATCCGCTCGGTCGGCGTCCAGTCATCGGGAGGCGGTTGCGGCTTTGTAGACGCTTCCTGGGTCGCGGCGGTTGGCTGATCGTCAGGCATCGATCCCTCCCTTGCGGCACATAACAAGACAAAAGCGGGAACCGGGTTGCTTAAGGGGATCGTGAACCGCGCCGCTGATCACGCCCGACAACCCAGATTCCCGCTTCGCGCTGTCTATCCTTCAAGCAAGAGCGACTCCGGGTCCTCGGCCAGTTCCTTGACGCGCACCAGGAAGCGCACCGCCTCGCTGCCGTCCACGATCCGATGATCGTACGACAGGGCGACGTACATCATCGGCCTGATGACGACCTGCCCATCGATGGCGACCGGGCGCTGTTGGATCGAGTGCATCCCCAGGATACCGACCTGCGGCGTATTGAGGATCGGCGTCGAGAGGAGCGACCCGAAGATCCCGCCATTCGTGATCGTGAACGTCCCCCCCTGCAACTCGGCCAGGCTGAGGGTATTCTTCCGGGCTTTCTCGGCAAGGCCGGCGATCTGACGCTCGATCGCGGCGAACGAGAGCCGATCGGCGTCGCGCACCACCGGCACGACCAGGCCCTCTTCGGCACCGACGGCGATACCGATGTCGTAGTAGCCCTTCAAGATCATCTCGTCGCCCTGGATCTCCGCATTGAGGCGCGGGAACGACTTCAGAGCACCGACGACCGCCTTGGTGAAGAACGACATGAACCCGAGGCCGATCCCGTTGCGCTCTTTAAACGCATCGCGGCGGCGCTTCCGCACCTCCATGATCGCGGTCATATCGATCTCATTGAAGGTGGTGAGCATCGCCGCAGTCTGCTGGGCTTCGACCAAACGGCGGGCGATCGTCTGCCGACGGCGCGACATCCGCACGCGTTCTTCGGGGCGACCGGCAGCGGTCGACGCCGCGGGCGCGGGCGGGGCGGCGGCAACGGCTGGGGCGGCAACCGGCGGCGTAACAGGAACAACGGTGGGAGGCGCGGGGGTGTTGTTGCCCTGGGCGAGGTGACTATTGACATCGTCGCGCGTCACGCGCCCGCCGGGGCCGGTGCCGCTGATCTGGTTGATGTCGAGGCCGTGTTCCGCCGCGATCCGACGCGCGAGCGGCGTGGAACGACCGGCGTCGCCGCCGGTTGCCCCCTCTTCCTCGGCTTCGGCGGCGGCCAGAGCGGCAGCGGGCGCGGGTGCTGCTTGCGGCGCGGCGGATGTGGGGGCGGGGCTGGCCGCGGCACCATCCCCGCCGAGCAGCGCCAGGATCTCGCCGATCCCGACCGTCTCGCCCTCACGCTTGACGATCGACTGGAGGACGCCAGCGCCCGTCGCCGCGACCTCCATATTCACCTTATCGGTTTCCAGTTCGACGAGTGGCTCGCCGACGGCGACCGCCTCGCCCTCCTGCTTCATCCACCTGCCAACGGTCGCCTCGACGATCGATTCGCCAAGCGTCGGCACCTTGATCTCAACGGACATATTCCTTCTCCCGTTCCTCGACGTGCGCCGCAAGCGCGTGCTCAAACGCCGCTTCGACAATGCGCGCTTGCTCCGCCGCGTGGACATCCGCCGACCCTTCGGCGGTGCTGGCGTGCGGCGGTCGCCCGATATAGTGGAGCGGTAGACCACGCTCCCGCAGCATGGCTTCGAACCGCAGGGCAACATAGCCCCATGCGCCCATGTTGCGCGGCTCTTCCTGTAGCCAGACGACCTCGACCAGGTTCGGATACGCGGCGAGGGTCGCGGCGACCTCCTCTGCGGGGAAGGGATACAGCTGCTCCAGGCGTGCCACGGCGACGGTGCCAGCGTTTTCGCGCGCCGGACTGGTGGTCAGGTCGACACTCACCTTGCCGGAACAGAAGATGACGCGCGTGATCTCGTCGCGTCGCGACGCCATCTGGTGGTCATCGAGGACCGGTTGCCAGGTCCCCGCCGTCAGCTCGGCGAGGCTGGAGCCGGCCTTCGCATGGCGCAGGAGGCTCTTCGGCGTCATCACCACCAGCGGACGGCGGGCATCGGCCAGGGTCGCCGCCTGAAGGCGCAGGAGATGGAAATACTGCGCGGCGGTGGTCGGATTGGCGACGCGCAGGTTGTCCTCGGCGGCGAGTTGCAAGTAGCGCTCGATACGACCGCTCGAATGCTCCGGCCCCTGCCCTTCGTAGCCGTGCGGCAGCAAGAGGACCAGCGAAGGCTCTAAACGCCATTTCGCCCGCGCGGCGGCGATGAACTGGTCGATCAATACCTGACCGGCATTGGCGAAGTCACCGAACTGCGCCTCCCAAAGGACGAGCGCCTCCGGCGCGTGGACGCTGTAGCCGTACTCGAAGCCGAGCGGGGCCGCCTCGGAAAGCGGGCTGTTGTAGACCGCGAACGATGCCCGCGCCGCCGGTAAGTTACCGAGGGGCGAGTATTTCTGCCCGCTGACCGTATCGTTGAGGATAGTGTGGCGCTGCACGAATGTGCCACGCTCCGAGTCCTGCCCGGTCAGGCGGATCGGCGTCCCATCGGCGAGGATCGCGGCGAAAGCCAGCGTTTCGGCATGGCCCCAGTCGATCCCGCCGGGCCTGTCGAGTGCATCGCGGCGGCGACTCAAGATCCGCTCAAGTTTCTGATTGGGCGCATACCCTTCCGGGCGCTCCAGGAGCTTCGCGTTGACCTCGCGCAGGAGATCTTCGCTGGCGGCGGTGCGATAGGTCGTCGTGCGTGGCGCGTCGGTGAGCAGGGAGCCCTCGGGCTTGCTATGGCCCTCCTCGGCCTCACGCTGCGCCGCCTGGAGGTGTTCGCGCACCGCGGCGCTCATGGCCATCGTTTCATCCGCGGTCACCACCCCGAGCCCTTGCAGCCGCTCGGCATAATGGGCACGTAACGTCGGGTGGTCGGTGATCGTGGCATACATCAACGGTTGCGTATAGGTCGGATCGTCCCCCTCGTTATGGCCCCAGCGGCGGTAACCGACGAGATCGATCAAGAAGTCCTTGTGGAAGCGCTGCCGATACGCGTGCGCCAGCCGGATCGCCGCCAGACACGCTTCGGCATCGTCGCCGTTAACGTGGATAATCGGGATCTCAAACCCCTTGGCGAGATCGCTCGCATAGAGGGTCGAGCGCGCATCGCGCGAGTTGGTGGTAAAGCCGATCTGGTTGTTGACGATGATATGGATCGTGCCGCCCACCTGATAACCGGGCAAGCGCGAGAGATTCAGCGTCTCGGCGACCACCCCCTCGCCGGGGAAGGCGGCATCGCCGTGGATCGTCACGGCCAGCGCGCAGTCAACATCCAGCTTCGGCAGGCCCCGCTCACGGCGATCTTCCTGCGCCGCCCGCGTGCCGCCGGTCACAACCGGGTTGACGAACTCGAGATGGCTGGGATTGTGCGCCAGCGTCAACTGGACCCGCACCGCCTCGCCCTCGGTGACGATGCGCCGCGCGCCGAGATGGTACTTAACGTCGCCGCTCCAACCGTCATTAATCCCGCGCGAACCCTCCGAAGGGACCAACTCTTTATTCGGCGCATGATGGAACTCGGAGAAGATCGCGGAGTACGGCTTGCCGAGCGTGTGTGCCAGCACATTGAGGCGACCACGGTGGGCCATGCCGATCAGTACCTCGCGCGTACCGCTATCGGCCGCCGCCCGGATGAGCTCATCGAGCATCGGCACCAAGATATCGTTGCCCTCGATCGAGAAGCGCTTCTGTCCCTGGAAGGTCGTATGCAGGAAGCGTTCGAACTCTTCGACTTCGATCAGGCGTTCCAGTAAAGCACGCCGCTCATCGGCGGCGAAGGAGGGGCTGAATGCGCCCTGCTCGACCTTCTCGACCAGCCAGGCACGCTCCTGGTAATCCTGGACATGATCGAAGTCGTAGCCGGTCGTACCGGAGTAGATCGCGCGCAGGCGGTTGATCGCATCGAGGCACGTACCGACCTCGGGACCGGCCATTCGCCAGACGATACTCGCCGGCAAGGCGGCGAGGTCGGCATCATCGATCCCGTGCGTACGCGCATCGAGCATCGGATCGCCGGGGCCGGACCTGCCGAGCGGATCAATCGTCGCCCGCAAATGCCCGTACTCGCGGATGCAGCGCGCCAGTCGCGCGGCACCGACGATCCGTGCCACATCGGTTTCCGCGTTGAATGGCTGCCTGCCGGGCTGCTGGACGACACTCGGCGATAGCGCCCCCGTTACGGGAACTGGTACCGCGCCGTTCTGGGGTGCGCGTTCGACAGCGGCCTGTCTTCCGTTCGTACCGGCGACGATCGTCGGCTCGCTCACCGGTGCGCCGTATTGCTCGAAAAAGCTTCGGGTTGCTTGATCAACCGAGGACGGATCCTCCTGGTAGCGTTCGTATAATTCGAGCGCATAACCAGCGTTCGGACCGTAGAAACCTTGCCACTCGCCGTTTGTCGCCATGCTTCCCCTGACCTTCGCCCCACAACTTCCGCTACCCCTTCTCCGCACGCCGCGCGCCGCGAGAAAGGGCGGCAAGAAAGCAGATCTCTTGTTTCAAGCTTACCTGATTGAACAGGCAGAGGGCAATACACCATTACAGAACTTTATGGCAACCCATAAAAAGCGATACATGTGCCGAGTACGAGGCAAGCTAGGCGAGCGTTCTTGCGGCCTGCGCCGCTGATCATGGTCCGGTTGAATTAGCGCAGGGGCCAAGATCATGCACACAATTTCGCTAGCGAGGCGCCCCCCACCGGGCAGGATCGAACCATTGTCCTCAGGTGCGGGTGCCGCGACGACGATCCCAGGCGAGATAGATGGTCAGGAGGGTGTAATAGGCGGGGTAATAGCAGAAGAGCAGCGCCAACCAGATCGGTCGCGCGGGCAAAAGCAGCGCGAGCACCACGCCGATAATGGCCCAAGGTACGCCGAGTCCGATGGTCAGCGCCCGCAAAGAGCGCATCCGCGTCGGGTACGGGTAGCGGGTCGGCACGAACACCATGATGCTGAGGACGATGATGATCGGCGTGACGATGAGTTGTGGGGCGGCAAACTCGAAGAGGATAAACGCGACAAGACTCCAATAAGAGGGAAAGCCCAGGAAGTAGTTGTCCGGGGTTTTGGCATCCTCCTGCGCGAAGCCGTAGCCGCTGGCGATCAACGGCGCGGCGGCGCACCAGGCGGGGAGCATTTGCGTCTCGACAAGGAGGAGCACCGGGACGAAGACCCAGCAGAGGTAATCAACGATGTCATCCAGGCGACGACCGTCGAAGTTGGGCAGGACGTCCTTAACCGCAGCGCGGCGGGCCAGCACGCCATCGGTCGAGTCGATGAAGATCGTGGCGAAGATCAAGAGCCAGGCGAGGCGGAAGTCGCTGCCGAAGATCGCCAGGATCGCCCAGGCGCTCAGTACCGCGCCGGAGGCGGTGTAGAGATGCACCAACCAGGCGAAAGCCCTGCGCCGTCCCAACGATCGTTCCCCTCTCACCGCGGTACACGAGGCGATCACTGCAGCGCATTGTAACATCTCGCCCCTCGCTCATAGCGAGGCGTGTCGTTGTAGGCTGGGGAGGGGAAATGGGGTTGAACGAGGAGGCAGGCAGAGCGCCCGGAAAACGGCACGGAGAAGGCAAGGAAAAGATTTCGATCCATCTTCATCATGCGTTTTCTACGCTGTCGTTGCGGCGCGGCAAGGGAATGCGTAACCGAGCGCGCATAAAGCAAAGTGCGGCACGAAGAGTTCGTGCCGCACTCATGGCGTTCTGATTGGATCTGCGTCGCGTCAGACTACCGCTTGGTGTACTGCGGTGCCTTGCGCGCCCGCTTAAGTCCGACCTTCTTACGCTCTTTCTCGCGCGCATCGCGAGTGAGAAGTTTGGCGCGCTTGAGTACCGGTCGCAATTCGGCGTCGAATACGGTCAATGCGCGGGCGATCCCATGGCGCACCGCACCCGCCTGACCCGACACGCCGCCGCCGACGACCCGTACGCTGATGTTGAACCGCTCAGCGGTATTCGTCAGGCGCAACGGCTGGTTGATCATGATCTGGTAGAGGTCGCGGCCACCGAAGTAATCGCGCCCTGAGCGGCCATTGATGATGACCTCGCCGGTGCCGGGGTACAAGCGCACCCGCGCCACCGCTTCCTTACGACGGCCGGTACCGTAGAAATACTCGGCCCGATTCGGGCGTGCGCCCTGCGCTTCCTGCATCTGCTTCATTCCTTCCGTATCAGTCGTCGATCGTCGGCTCGGCGGTTTCGATCATCCGCGCAGCGCGCTCTCGGTGCCGTACAACACCGACCGTGACGGGCACCAACTGTACCCTGTTACTCCGCCGTTACAGGGGTGGTCGCGGTGGCACCACCGACCACCTGGCCGCGCTTGTGGCCCTGCGTGGCAACGTCCAAGCGCACCGGCTTCTGGGCCTCGTGGGGATGCTCGGGGCCGGCATAGACCTTCATGTGGAGGTAAATCTTGTTGCCAAGGACATTCTTCGGCAACATGCCCTTCACAGCACTTTCGAGGATACGCGCCGGATGCTTCGCGCGCATATCCTTCAGCCGCGTCGATTTCAGACCGCCGGGGAAGTTGGAGTGGCGATAATAAATCTTATCGGTTTCCTTAGCCCCGGTCACCACGATCTTGTCGGCATTGATCACAACCACGAAATCACCGCCGTCCATGTGCGGGGTGAAGGTCGGCTTGCCCTTGCCACGGAGCAACTGCGCCACGGTGGTGGCGACGCGCCCCAGGACTTGCCCCTCGGCATCGATGAGGTACCAACGCTGGCCGGCTTTCGCCTCGGCCGCATTCGCGGAATAGGTCTTTGTCCCGATCGCCTTCATGCTTGCTTGCTCCTCGGCTCTCAGCCGTCAATCTTCGGCGGGTCCGCCCGTCGTCCCGTTGGTATCGCTATCCGCCAGGATCGTGCTGACCGCTGACGGCTGATCGCGTAGTTCATAACCGACGCGCCAGAGAGACAAGCCCTGGGGCGGTGCCGGGGCGGGGGCTGCGGACCGATCACACCCCCGCATGATCACCTCGAACCATCCCGCCGACTGTCTCCCCGCCCCCACCTCGATCGCGGCGGCGACGATCGTGCGGACCATCTGCGGCAGGAACCCGTTGGCCCGCACCCAGAACTCTAAGATGCGCCCGGAAGGTTCCGGGAGGAGCGGCGACCGTTCGAGCCACCGCGCCTCATAGACTTCGCGGACGGTACTCCGTGTCTGTACCCGCCCCGGAACCCCTAACCCTTGCCCCGCGAACGTGGCAAAGTCATGTTCCCCGATTAAGGCATCCGTCGCCATCGCCAGCGCGGCGAGGTCGAGCGGTCGGAGAAGGTGCCAAGTCCGCCGCGCCAGCGCCGGATGTCGAAACGGTGCGTTCCAGACTTGATACCGATACTCGCGCCAGCGCGCATCGTACCGCGCATGAAACGTTCCGTGAACGGTGGTCAACCGGGATACGACCAGGTCAACCGGCAAAATCGCGTTGAGCGACCGCTGAAGCCGCTCATCGGATAACGGCGAAACAATATCGCCGTGGGCCACCTGTCCATCGGCGTGGACCCCGCGATCCGTGCGACCCGCGAAGGTGAATGAGACCGGTTGACCGGTAATCCGCCCAAGCGCGGTAGTTAACTCACTCGCCACCGTGCGGCGTGCCGTCTGCACTTGCGCCCCGAAGAACGCCGCCCCATCGTAGGCCAAGTGCAACCGGACACGACGGGGGATCGGTTGCGGCGAGGGGCTTGAAGCGTGGTCGCCGCGCTGCATTCGCTCGCTCGCAACCGCCGCTTCGTCAGTCACGGCTAGATTAGCTCGATCATCGCCATCTCGGCACCATCGCCGCGACGGCTCCCGAGCTTGTAGATCCGCGTGTAACCGCCGTTCTGACCCTCGTAGCGCGGGCCAACCACGTCGAAGAGCTTGTCACGCGCGACCTTGTGGACCAGCCGATCCATGATCAACTGGCGATGGGCCTGGCTATCCTCGCGGGCGATCGTGATCAGTTTCTCGACGATCGGGCGGAGCGACTTGGCCTTCGCCTCGGTCGTCGTAATCCGCTCATTCAGGATAAGCGAGATCGCCTGCTGGCGGAACAGCGCTTTCCGCTCCTGCCAATCCCGGCCAAACTTACGCCCCGCTTTACGGTGCCGCATGGTTCAATCCTCCCTCGCGCGGAACTCGGAATCCGCAGCATACTTACTCGACAATCTGGGTAACAGGCGCAGCTTGGCTGCAACAACGCCCTACTCCAGATTGTCCTGATCATCACCGCTCGACGCTTCCGCGCCAGCCTCGTCGTCATCGACCATCGGCAAGGACTCGGCATCGGCGGGCAAGAAGTCATGCTCCTTGAGCTTGTCCCACAACTCATTGAATGAGCGCGGGCCGAAGTTGCGGATTGCCAGCAGATCATCGCGCTCCATCTGGAGCACCTGACCGACCCGCTCGATGCCGCGGCTACGGAGCGCGTTGACCACGCGCGGCGAGAGGCCGAGGTCGGACAGCGGCTTCGCCTCCGCCTCGGGGGAGATATACGGGCCGTTCACCCCCGGAGCCGCGCTGACTTCGCGATTGAAACCGGCGATCACCTGACCATACTCGACGAGGATTTGCGCCGCCTGCGACAACGCGTCACTCGGATCGATCGTGCCGTTCGTCACGATTTCGAGGGTCAGCTTATCGTAATCGGTAAGGTGACCGACGCGGGTATGCTCGGTGATGTAATTCACCTTGGTAATCGGCGTGAAAATGGCGTCGAGCGGGATTTCCCCGATCGTCAGGCTCTCTTGCGCCTCCGCCGGGCGATACCCGCGACCGCGCTCGATGACCAATTCCATCTCCAAGGTCGCGTCGGCGTTATCGAGCGTCGCCAGATGCAGCTCCGGGTTGACACACTCGACCTCAACCGGCCACTGGACATCGCCAGCGGTGACCTCGCGTTCGCCATGCACGAAAACCCGCGCCCGGATTTCGCCGCGCACCTCGGTAATTTCGCGCAAATTGACCCGCTTCAGGTTCAGCACGAGTTCGGTCACGTCCTCCTTGATATTCGGGAGGGCCGAGAACTCATGCCAAACATCGGCGATACGAACGCGGGAAACAGCCACGCCCGGGAGCGAACGCAGCAGGATACGCCGCAGCGCGTTGCCGAGGGTCGTGCCGTAACCGGCCTCCAGCGGCTCGATCGCGAATCGCCCATAATTGAGACCAGTGAGTTCGCGCTCGACCTTCATCTGTGCTATATCCAGCACTGACATTAACTTCCTCCATGTCCCCATCAGCGGCCAACGGGGAGTGGTGTGGTGCTTCGCTGGATCCCGTCGTGGTCCGCACGACCGCAGCGCCACGCGCGACAACCCGTATGGCCTTCAAGGAAAGACCCTTGAACGACCACACGGGTGACACGTCCTAGCGGTTGTAATGCTCGACGATCAGCTGAGCGCGAATCCCCTGCTCGGCATCCTCGCGGGTCGGTAACGACACAACCCGCGCGGCCATTTCCGCAGGCTGGGGGCTGATCCAAGCCGGAACCTGGGAACCACTCCGGCCACCGGGCAGCCCAAGATTCTGAAAGTAGGTCAGTTTCAGGCTCTCGGGGCGCACCGCGATCGTCTCACCGACCTTCACCGTGAAGGAAGGGATATCGGTCTTCCGACCATTCACCGTAATATGACCGTGGTTAACGATCTGCCGGGCCTGGGCGCGCGTCGTCGCCATCCCCATCCGGTAGACAACGTTATCCAGGCGCCGTTCGAGCAGGCTGAACAGATTGTCGCCCGCCTCACCCGGCATCCGCCGAGCGCGCTCGAAGGTTAACGAAAATTGGCGCTCCAATAGGCCGTACATATAGCGCGCCTTCTGCTTCTCGACCAGGCGGACACCATACTCGGAAACCTTGCGCCGCTTCGCATTCGGCCCATGCTGGCCGGGCGGGAAAGAGCGGCGAGAAAGGATGCGCTGACCCTTCTCGGTGATCCCGAGATTGAGACGTCGGCTGATCTTGCCGACTGGGCCAGTATAACGAGCCATCTACAGAATCTCCTTTCTCAGACCCGACGCCGCTTCGGCGGACGGCAGCCATTGTGGGGGATCGGCGTCACATCGGCGATCGAGAGGACTTGCAAGCCAGCCGCCGCGAGCGACCGGATCGCCGATTCGCGCCCAGCCCCAGGACCCTTCACGAACACATCTACCTGGCGCAGACCATGCTCCATCGCCTTACGCACCGCATTCTCGGCGGTGACTTGCGCCGCGTATGGCGTGCTCTTGCGCGAACCCTTAAAGTTCGCCGCCCCGGCACTATCCCAGGCGAGCACGTTCCCCTGCTGGTCGGTCAGGGTCACGATGGTGTTATTGAATGTTGCCTGGATATAGGCACGACCACGAGGGATATTCTTGCGCTCTTTGCGCTTACCCCGTTGTCGCCGTGGTGCCGCCCCTTGCCGTCGCCGATCAGCCATTCCCCCTCCGAGCTAACTCTTCGTTCATTTCTTCATCGCCCTAGCTCGAATGTAGCCCCCACGAATTTTTGGAAGCTATACGCCAGTAGCGAACCCAAGAGATTACTTCGTCGCCTTCTTCTTGCCGGCGATTGCCCGCTTCGGCCCACGGCGCGTACGCGCATTAGTACGGGTGCGCTGGCCGCGCGTCGGCAAACCACGACGATGGCGCAGGCCACGATAGCAGCCGATATCCATCAAACGCTTGATGTTCATGCCGACTTGGCGACGCAGATCGCCTTCAACCGTCAGGTCACGGTCGATCAGGTCACGCAAGCGATTCACTTCTTCATCGGTCAGATCGCGCGTGCGCGTGTCCGGGTTGACGTTGCTTTGCAAAAGCAGCTTCTTGCTCGTCGTCGCCCCGATGCCAAAGATGTACTGTAAGCTGATCTCGACCCGCTTCTCACGCGGTAAATCAACACCCGCGATTCTCGCCATGCCGCCCCCTCGATAAATGACGAAACGTGAATACCGAATGACGATCCAGCCCCGACGGAGAGGAAGCCCCCCCATCAACCATCGTCCGCCTAACCCTGTCGCTGCTTATGCGTCGGATCCTTGCTACAGATGACCCGGATGATGCCGCGCCGCTTGATGATCTTGCACGAATCGCAACGCTTCTTCACCGAAGCCTGAACCTTCATCCTCTCCCCCTTGTCCGCGCCCCACCAACAGCAATGGCCGCTAGCGGGCCACTTTCGCCACGATACGCCCCCGACCGGAATCATAGGGCGAGAGCTCCAGTTGCACCCGATCGCCTGGCAGGAGCCGCACAACGACCAACCGCAATCGACCGCCGACGTGGGCCAGAACCTCCCGACCGTCATCGAGTGCAACCCGGAAGATCGCATTCGGTAATGATTCGACGATCTTTCCCGCGACCGTCCGCTCCGAAGTGCTCATCCTTGGCCTGTCGAGCCACAATGCCAAAGAGCATGTGACGACCTGCCATTCGGCACGGCCGCCACGATCGGTGAGTATACCACAACTCACCGACGTTGCGTCAAGATCTCCGCCGCACCACGCGGCGTGATCGCGATCGTGTGTTCGCTATGCGCCGCCACACTCCCATCTCTCGTCACCGTAGTCCAACCATCGGGCATTTCGACCCACTCCGCCGAACCGAGCGTGAAAATCGGCTCGATCGTGAAGGTCATCCCCGGGCGCAGGATCGGGCCGCTGCCACCGCCGCGCACCACCACGTTCGGCACGTTGGGTGCTTCGTGCATCTCCCGCCCGATCCCATGACCGGTATATTCCTGCACGATCCCGTAACCGCGCTGGCGCCCATAACGTTCGATGGCGGCAGAGACATCGGCGAGGCGATTGCCAGCCCGCGCCACCGCAATGGCGGCCGCCAGGGCTCCTTCGGTATCCGCCACCAGCCGCACGCGCTCCGCCGTCACCGCCCCAATCGGCACGGTGATCGCGGCATCGCCATGCCAGCCGTCGAGGATCGCGCCGACATCGAGCGAGATGATGTCACCGTCCTGCAGGGCGCGCGGTCCGGGGAGTCCATGTACGATCGTCTCGTTGATCGAGGCGCAGACCGAACCGGGAAACGGTGTCGATCCCGGATACCCCAGGAATGAGGGTATGCCACCGCGACCAACGATAAAATCATGCGCCAAGCGATCGAGCGCTGCGGTGGTCACACCGGGCAAACAGTGGGCGCGCAGCAGACCCAACGTTTCAGCGACCAGGGCCCCGGCGTGGCGCATCCCTTCGAGTGCTGCACGATCTTTCAGCATGATCTGGTCGGCGGCGGTGTCGCCCTGCCGGGATACGGTACGCGCCAAGGTACTCTCCAACGATCGTCTTAGCTGAGGGCTGATAGCAGATCGCTGGTGACGCGATCGATCGGTGCGTCACCATTCACCTCGCGGACAATCCCGCGCGCCCGGTAATAGTCCAGGAGCGGCTGTGTCTGCTCATCATAGAGTCGCAGGCGCTCGGTAAGGGCCGCTTCGGTGTCATCGGCCCGCTGACGCAAATCGGTCGAGCCACAGACATCGCAGACCCCGGCAACTTTCGGCGGTTTCGTTCGCAAGTTGTAGATCGTGCCGCAATTCGCGCAAATCACCCGCTCGGTCACCCGCGCGATCAAGATCGCGCGCGGGGCGTCGATATTGACGACCCGATCGATCTGCTGACCGATCCCTTGCAGCTCGCTATCGAGACTCTCCGCCTGTGCCCGATTGCGCGGGAAGCCATCGAATAACGCCCCTGCGAGGTCGGGCTCATCCTGGGCAATCGCTTTGAGCCGCTCGACAACCAAGCCGATCACCAGTTCGTCGGGTACCAGCGCCCCACGGTCGTAATAGACCTTAGCCTGCTTCCCGAGCGGGGTTTCGGCCTTGATCGCGGCGCGGAGTAAATCGCCGGAGGCGACGCGCGTTAAGCGAAGCCGCGGTGCGACGATCTCCCCTTGCGTCCCTTTGCCCACCCCTTGCGGGCCAAGCAATATCGCGTTCAATGATCCCTCCGGTAGCCAGTAGCCAGTAGCCAGTAGTCGGTTGGTCCAGGCAAGGGGAACTTCGCACCGACACAATCCCACTGGCTACTGGCTACTGATCACTGACTACTCGTCCCTACTTAATGAAGCCTTCGTAGTGGCGCATCAAGAGTTGCGCCTCCAGTTGGCGCATCGTATCAATCGCCACACCGACGACGATCAGCAGCGACGTACTCCCCAGGAAGAGTGTTTGCACCCCGGTGATCCGTGACGCGATCCATGGGAGTACCGCCACGGTGCCGAGGAACAGCGCGCCGACGATCGTGATCCGCGTCAGCACACGGTTCAGGAAGAGATTGGTCGGTGCCCCGGGGCGGATTCCAGGAATAAACCCACCGTTCTTCTGCAGGTTCTCGGCGATGTTCTGTTGCTGGAAGACGACGATCGTGTAGAAGTAGGTGAAGCCAACCACCATCAGGAAGTAGATGATCTGGTACTGCAGCGAGTTAGCGTCGAAGACCCGCGCCAGGAAGTTCGCCGGCTCGCGCAGCCACTGTCGGTCGGAGGCGGTGAAGAGGTTGGCGATGTAGCCGGGGAAGACCATGATCGAGACGGCGAAGATCAGCGGGATCATCCCGGCCGAGTTGACCTTCAGCGGGATGTGGGTTGTCTGGCCGCCATACTGGCGATTCCCGCGCACCCGCCGCGCATAGTTGACCTGGATCTTGCGCTGGCCTTCGTTGATCAGCACGATCCCGACGATCGTGATCAGGCCGAGCAGGATAAAGATCGCGATCCCGGCGATATTCTGCGAGATCGAATCGCCGCTGACGAGTTGCCCGATCGATGTGGGCAGATTGGCGACGATACCGCCGAAGATGATGATCGAGACACCCTGGCCGATACCGTTCTGGGTGATGAGTTCGCCGATCCAGACCAGGAACATCGTACCAGCGGTCATCGACAGGAGGATAGCAATCGAGCGGAGCGCTGTGGCACCATCGAAGAGGCCAAATTGCGCGAGGACACCCTGGCTCTTCATCAACTGGCACTGGCCGAACGCTTGCAGCAAGGCGAGCGGCACGGTGGTGATGTGCTGATAGCGGTTCAACGTCGCGCGGCCTTGCTCGCCCTCCTTACTCAACTCATCGAGCCGAGGGATGATCGGCGTCAGCAATTGGAAGATGATGCTAGCCGTGATATACGGATAGACGCCCATCGCCGCGATCGAGAACTGGCGGAGCGCGCTCCCCGAGAAAAGGTTGAGCATCCCGAGGAGTTGGTTTTGTTGCAGCAGCTCATCGAGGCGCGCGAGATCGACACCCGGCACGGGGATGTGGGCAACGATACGGAAAACGATGAGCATCAGCAGCGTGAAGATAATCTTCCGGCGCAGATCGGGGATTTTAAAGGCGTTGAACACCGCCTGGAGCATAACCGCCTCCGAGAATAAGGTTCGATAGATGGCAGAAGCTGCCTGCAGATACGCGGCCAAGGATAGCAGAGTAGCAACGCGCCGATGGCTCACGGGTGGACACACAGAAGGGTATCAGGAGCAGCGCGCTGCTCCTGATACCCTCATCCCGGCGGCGGCGTAGAATCGCCAAAACCCGATGCTCGGTATCGCCGATCAGGCACTGATCATGCCTCGGACGTAGCGGGCTCGTCGGTCGCGGCATCAGGCAGATTGCCCTTCACCTTACGGGGCTTCAACTCCTCGACCGTGCCGCCAGCCGCCTCGATCTTCGCCTTCGCCGAGGCGGAAACCCGGTCCGCACGTACCTGGATGGCGCGGGTAATCTCACCCTCGCCGAGGATTTTCAGCGGCTGGTGCAAATCGACCACGCCAGCACGGGCCAGGATCATCTGATCGACCGGCCCTTCAAGCTCCAGCTCTTCAAGCCGTGCGAGGTTGACAACCGCAAACTCGACCCGGAAATGATTGGTAAAACCGCGCTTGTAGGGCATTCGCTTGGCGATCGAGATCTGACCACCCTCGAAGCCACGGCGGTTAAGTCCGCTGCGGGCTTGCGCCCCCTTGGTGCCCTTACCGGCGGTCGTACCTTGCCCGGAGCCGGTTCCGCGACCGATACGCTTACGGTTCTTCTTCGCGCCCGGATTCGGGCGTAAATCATGCTGTTGCATCGTCGTTCCTGCTCTCTCTGCTATCGCGGGGCTAGCTTTGCGCCGCGTCGTTTTCGCCCTCGTCCTCTTCGGCTTCGAGCATCCCCAGCGCCATCATCAGCGCCTCGCGCTCGATGATCCGTCGCTCGATCTTCGCTTGGAAGCGCTGCGTGCCGGTTTCCTTCCTCACGGGGGCATCGGCAGCGGCAACCTCCTCGACCGAGACCAGGTGCGCCACCTTATGCACCATCCCGCGGATACCAGGGGTATCGTTGTGGAAGACCGTCTGGCGAATCCGCCGTAGCCCGAGCGACTGCACGGTGAGACGCTGGCTCTCCCGATAGCCGATCGGGCTCTTCACCAACGTAACCTTGAGCCGACGATCGGTCGCCGTCGTTGCCTGTTCTTGCATGTCCGTTCTCCTCGCCACCGATCAGCACCCGACACGGTTGCTGGAAGGCCACCGTGTCAAGCCCCACCGACGACGGCAATAGGCTACTCAGCGGCGCTTTGCGCCAGCTTCGCAAACCGCTCACGCGGCAGGCCACGCCGCCGCGCAACATCGTTCGGCGATTCGAGTTCACCGAGTGCCTTCATCGTCGCCTTGACGACATTGACGGGGTTGTTGTTGCCGAGCGACTTGCTCACAACATCGCTGATCCCGGCGGCTTCGAGCACGGCGCGCACGGCACCACCGGCGATGACACCCGTACCAGGGGAGGCGGGCTTGAGCAGCACGCGCGACGCACCGAAGGTGACTTCGATCTCATGGGGGATCGTCGAGCCATTCATCGGCACGCGAATGAGGTTTTTCTTGGCGCTCTCGACGCCCTTGCGAATCGACTCCGGCACCTCACCGGCCTTGCCGCCACCAACGCCGACATGACCGCGACCGTCGCCGATGACCATCAGCGAGGAGAAGCTGAAACGGCGACCACCCTTGACCACCTTGGAGACGCGGTTGATTTGCACCACCCGCTCTTCCAGTTCCCCGATTTCACTCGGGTTGATAATGATTGCCTTGCGTACCTGCATTCGCTCACTCCGTTCGTAGTCGTGTAACTCTATCGTCGCCGGTCGTCGCCTGCGGATCGCCGCCGCTCATTCGGCTTGCCTTTCCGCAAGCGAACGACCGACGACACCGCCCCGACGACTTAGAATTCCAGGCCACCTTCGCGCGCGGCATCGGCAACGGCCTTGACGCGACCATGATAGAGATAACCGCCGCGGTCGAAAGCAACCTTGGTGATCCCCTTCTCGCGGGCGCGCTCGGCGATCAACCTCCCGACGGCCTGCGACTTCGCCATCTTCGCCTGACCATCGAGATCGGCGCGCAACGCCGTGTCGATCGAGGAGGCCGCAACGAGCGTATGCCCCTTGGTATCATCGATGATCTGGGCATAGATATGCGCCGAGGAACGGAAGACGTTCAGGCGGAAACGCTGCGCCGTACCCTTAACACGCTTTCGCACGCGCAGGTGACGTACTTTGCGCTCGGATAATCGCTTAACACCCTTTTTGCTGACCATTCGCTTCGTTAACCTTTCTCTTCATGCGTAACGGTACCATTCGTTACGCGCCAGTGCGATCTTGCCGCGTAGCACCACGCCCGGGGGCAGGGGCGCACGCCGCGCGATACGGCACTACTTACCGGCCTTACCGGCCTTACCGGCCTTGCGGCGGACCTGCTCACCGGCGTAGCGGATACCCTTGCCCTTATACGGCTCCGGCTTGCGAATCCGGCGAATCTGCGCGGCCATCTCGCCGACGAGTTGCTTATCGATTCCCTGCACGGAAACGCGATTGGTCCCTTCGACCGCATAGTTGATCCCCTCGGGCGGGTCCAACCGTACGGGGTGCGAGAAACCGACCTGCAAGACGAGGACATTGCCATCCTTCGCCGCGCGATAGCCGACGCCGACGATTTCGAGATCTTTCCTGAAACCATCGGTGACGCCGACAACCATGTTACTGAGCAGCGAACGGGTCAGGCCATGCAGCGCCCGATGCTGGCGCTGATCGCTCGGGCGCTTCACCAGCAGGGTGTCACCTTCCTGCTCCAGCATCATCTCGGCGGGGAGTTGCTGCTCCAGTTGCCCTTTCGGGCCTTTCACGCGGACGAAATTCCCATCGCCAATCTCCAGTTGCACAGAGCCTGGAACGGGGATCGGCAGCCTGCCAATACGCGACATGTTCGCTCTCCTACGTCATCAATCATCGGCGGGTCGTCGCACGACCAGTAAGCGGATGATCGGGCGCTGATTAATACACCGTGCAGATGACTTCACCGCCGACACCGCGACGACGGGCTTCGTAACCGGTCATCACGCCTTGCGACGTCGTGACGATCGCGATACCGAGGCCGCTCTTGACGCGCGGCAACTCAGCCCGCCCCCGATACACACGCAAGCCCAATTTGCTCACGCGCTTCAACTCGCGGATGGCGGGACGCTTATCGGCGGTGTACTTGAGGCGAACCAGGAGGTTGTTATGTGGCTTGGCCTCGATCACCTCATATCCGGCGATGTACCCCTCGTCGCGGAGCACCTTGGCGATGGCAACCAGCATCTTCGTCGTGGGCATGGTCGTCTCGGGCTGCCCCGCCATGCCGGCGTTGCGGAGCCGTGTGAGCATATCGGCGAT
>DATCMP010000391.1:0-2673 GCA_036563365.1 Thermomicrobiales bacterium | reverse complement strand
GTTCGTACTTCGTACTTCCCCTACCCTTTCGCAGCGGCGTCGCCTTTCGCCGCCCCACCAATCTTCTGCTTCAACTCATAGAGCTTCGTGATCGCTTCGAGCGGCGAGAGCGACTCCACGTCGAGCGCGCGGAGTTCTTCTATCACCGGATCGGGCGTGCCGAAAAGGGAGAGTTGGAACTGTGGCGGCGCGGGCGCGGCGGCGGCGCGGCGGCCCCCGGTGCGACGCGGGGCGCGTTCGCCGCCCCCTTCGAGGTCGGCCAGGATCTCGCCCGCGCGACGAACGACCGCACGCGGCATCCCGGCCAGCCCGGCGACGTGGATCCCGTAGGAGCGATCGGCCCCGCCCGGGACGACCCGGCGCAGGAAGACGACCCGATCGCCCTCTTCCAGAACGTCCATCCGCTCGTTCTGCACGCGCGGCAGGATGTCGGCCAGCGCGGTCAATTCGTGGTAGTGCGTAGCGAAGAGGGTCCGGCAGCCGAGGCGCGGCGTGTTGTGGATATACTCGCTGACCGCCCGCGCGATCGACAGGCCGTCGTAGGTGCTGGTGCCACGCCCGATCTCATCGAGGACGATCAGGCTGCGGCGGGTGGCCGAGTTGAGGATCGCGGCCATCTCCAACATCTCGACCATGAAGGTGCTCTGCCCCGCTGCCAGATCATCCTGCGCGCCGATCCGCGTGAAGATCCGGTCGACCAGCCCGATCTCCGCGCGGTCAGCCGGGACGAAGCCGCCGATCTGCGCCAGCAGGACGATCAGCGCCACCTGGCGCAAATACGTACTCTTGCCGGCCATATTCGGCCCGGTGATGATCACCACTTGGCGCTCGGCGGTGTCGAGGTTGGTGTCGTTCGGCACGAAGCCCTCACTCGCCAGCGCCAGGGACGCCTCCACCGTCGGGTGCCGCCCGCCCTCGATACAGACGATCGGCTCGAGGTCGTCGTTGAGGGTCGGGCGCACATAGCGCCGCTCGACCGCAACGGTCGCCAGCCCGGCGAAAACGTCGAGGTGGGCCAGCGCTTCCGCCGCGCGCATGACGTGCGACGCAGAGGCGGCGACCCGCCCGACGACCTCGCGGTAGATCGTCCCTTCGAGCGCGGCGATCCGTTCCTCCGCGCCACTGACCAGCGTCTCGTACTCTTTCAGTTCGGGCGTGATGTAGCGTTCCGCCCCGACGAGGGTCTGCTTGCGGATATAGTCGTCGGGGATCGTGTCGCGGTTGGCGTTGCTGATCTCCAGGTAGTAGCCAAAAACCTTGTTGTAGCCGACTTTCAGCGAACGGATCCCGGTCCGCTCGCGCTCCGAGCGTTCTAGGCCCGCGATGTATGCCTTCGCCTCGCGCGCCTTCTGGCGCAGTTCATCGAGGTCCGGCGCGAATCCGGCGCGGATCGACGGCACCTCGGGGCCGAGCGACGCCGGGGGCTCATCGGCGATCGCCGCCCCGATCGTCGCCACCAACTCAGCGAGGCGCGCGGCGCGCAGCGGCGGCAGCCACGGCGCGAGCGGTCCGCCCGTCCCCACCTCGTCCGGCACCTCCCCGATCGCCGCCAGCAGTTCCGGCAACTTGCCGAGCGACCGCGCCAGCGTGGCGAGATCGCGCGGGGTCGCAGCCCCGGTGACCGCCCGATTGATCAGCCGCTCCAGATCGCCGATCCCGCCGAGCAGGGGGGTCAGCCGCGCCCGCAGCAGCGCATCGCGCGTGCAGAGCGCCACCGCTTCCTGCCGTTCCAGCAATGGCCCTAGCGCCACCAGCGGCTGCCCGAGCCAGCGCCGCAGGAGTCGCCCGCCCATCGGCGTCTTGGTGCGGTCGATCGTCGCCAGCAGCGAGCCGCCGCGCCCGCCGCGACTCCCCTCGGTCAGTTCGAGGTTGCGCCGGGTGGCGGCGTCGAGCGGCATGTAGGCGTCGGTGCTATAGCCGTGCAATTCGGTGATCTGCGCCAGGCCGTCGAGTTGGGTCGCGGCCAGGTATTGCAGCAGGGCACCAGCCGCGCGGGTCGCCAACGGTTGCCCGCCGATCCCGAAGCCGTCCAATGCGCCGACCGCGAAGTGATCGCGCAGGGCATCCTCCGCGCGGTCGAGTCGCCACTCGCGCCCATCGGTGCGGCTGGTGAACGCACCGCTCGGCAGCCAGGGCGGCGGCACATTGCCATCCGGGTCATCATCTTTCGCCAGCAGGATTTCAGCCGGGCCGAGGCGCAAGAGTTCCTGCGTGATCGCCCCTTCGGTCGCCTCGGCATCGGCGCGGGCGAGTTGGGTGGCCGCGAACTCGCCGGTGGTGATGTCGGCGTAGGCTACTCCGGCTCGCGCGCCCTCGATCAGGACGGCGGCGAGGTAGTTGTTGGCGTGGCCGGGGAGCATACTCGGCTCGACCACGGTCCCCGGCGTGACGACGCGCGTGACGCGGCGCTCGACGATCTCCCGCCCCTTCGTCGGCTGGCCGATCTGCTCACAGACGGCGACCTTGTAACCGGCGGCGATCAGCTTGGCGATGTGCGCCTCGGCGGAATGGTACGGCACCCCGGCCAGGGGCAGCTTCTGCCCGCGCCCCATCTCGCGCGAGGTGAGGGTAATATCAAGGATGCGCGCGGCGATCTTGGCGTCTTCCTCGAACATCTCGTAGAAATCGCCGAGACGGAAGAAGAGCAGCACATCGGGATACTGCCGCTTGATC
>DATCMP010000388.1:0-5979 GCA_036563365.1 Thermomicrobiales bacterium | reverse complement strand
GGAGCGTAACGGGATCCGCGCACGCCGCGCAACGAACGCTTCGGAACGATCGCGAGAGCGAACCGGATGCGACAGGGGAAGCGACCCTATCGTGCCATCTCGGCGCTCACTGCCTCGCTCACCAACCCGCGATGACCTCATTCAGGCGGATCGTTTCTTCCGCGCTCAGGGTGCCGTTTGCCGCACCGGCGTTGCTCGTCACCTGCGCGACATCCTTCGCGCCGGGGATGGCGCAGGTGACGGCGGGGTTGGTCAGCGTCCATTGGAGGGCGGCCTGGGCAAGGGTGCGATCGGGGCGCTCCAGGAAGCGGATCTGCTCGACCTGTGCCAGGCGCTTGAGGAACTGTTCGCGCCCGGCACCGCTATTCCAACCGACGCGCACGATGTCATCGAACTGCGCGTCCGGCGTGAACTTGCCCGCCAGGACCCCCTGCGCGATCGGGCCGCGCAGGAGCGTGCCGACATCGTTCGCGGCGCACCAGGGGAGCAGATCGGCCTCCGCCGAGCGATTCAGGAGGCTGTAATTGAGTTGCACCGCCGCACACTTGCCGTCGCGGTTGAACGCCTCGGCCACGGCGAGCGAGTTGGTGGAGATCCCGTACGCCCGGACCTTCCCCTTCTCGACCAGCCGCTCGAACGCTTCGAGGAAGATCGAGGGGTCGGCCAGGTCGCCGATGTGGCACTGATAGAGGTCGATCGTGTCGATCTTCATCCGCCCCAGGCTGGCGTCGCAGCAGAGTTCGATGTGGAGCGGCGACGTGTAGCTGAGCGGCACATCCTGCCGCCGCCCGAAATTGCCGACCTTGGTGGCGATACAGACGTCGTTGCGCCGTTCGCGCAGCGCCCTGCCGACCAGTTCCTCGCTGACCCCCGAGCCGTAGGCATCGGCGGTGTCGAAGAGATTTACGCCCAGGTCGAGCGCCGCGTGGATCGTGCGGATCGCCTCGGCTTCCTCGACCGGCCCCCACTGTCCGCCGATCCCCCAACAGCCCATTGAGATCGTCGAGACTTGCCAGCCTGTCTTGCCTAATCGCCGGTATTCCACCCTGCCCCCCACTTATCCATACAGCGGCGTTGACGAGGCATCTTAGCAGATAGCGATTTGTGTGGGCTGGCGACTGAAGTCGCGCCTTGAGGGCCTGCGGGCCACAAAGCCCGCCTCCGCGGGCTAGATTTATTCACACCACTATGCCTGATAGTGAGGCATTGTCTTGCAAAAATCCTAGCCTCCGCAGGGAGGCTTCGTGGCGCGTGAGCGCCCGCGAGGCGCGACTTCAGTCGCCAGCCTGCCACCATCTACTCGATGACGATCACCTCGTGGTCGAGGATAGTCGGTAAGGTGATGTTGATCGCCCCGCCCTGTAGCACCGGTGTGACTTCGGTCTCGGCGACGAGGAGTTTGCCGGTGCTTGGCGTAAACCCTTCCGGTATCGTCAAGGTGATTTGCAGTGGCCCGACCGGGATTAATTCATGGATCGGCGCACGCCAGGTCTGAGCGTTCGTGAGGTTGATCAGGTGGAGGATGAGTCGCCCCTGCTGGCGGTAGAGGTGGCAATCAACGAATCCCGCGCCGCCGATCCGCAGCGGCAACCGATCGTGCGCGAGCCAGCGGACGATATTCGCCAGGAGGTCGGCATGATCGGGGTGGTTGTCACGCCCATAGCAGCGGTCGATGTCGGCGGCGAGGTAGGCAACGCGACCCTGCCCGGGCGCTTCTCTGACGAGTAGCCCCGGCACCGCGGTCTGCGGTTGCGCCATCCAGGAGATCTCCGGTGGGAAGATCGGGAATGGCGGCACGAAGGTCAGCAACACCTCTGTATCATCGTCGGCGTGCACGATTTCCAGGCGGCCACCGAACGGCAGGATGTCCGTCTCGGCGAAGCCGTGCAAAGCCGGGTGACGCTCGCCACCGATCGCCGGTTCTTCGCCGGTTTGTGGACCGTAGATCTCGGCGCGAAGTTCCGGCGTCAGGCGCAGGTAGGTGTGCGCCCCCCAGTCGTCCCGTTGCCGCTCCGTCGCGGACTCCGCGCCGTGATGGGTCCCGGTGCTGTGGACTCCGAGGAGATCGGCGAGCGCGAAGTCGGGTCGACGGTCGCCCCACTCGTTGTACAGACTACTCTCGCCGGTCGCCAGTAACCCGCCTCCCGCTTCAACGAAGCGACGGATGGACGCACACTGCCCGTCGCTGAGCGCGCCGATATTCGGCAAGATCAATGTCGTCAGTCCATGCGCGGCGACATCATGCTCGATATGGTCGGCGTGGATCGGCAGGAAGGGGATCCTGGCGCGGATGAGCGCCCCGCTGATCCCGCGCTCGGGGAGGGACACGCGCTGCTCTGCGGCGTCGCGTCCGTAATAATCGACGTTTTCCTGCGTCCAGATGACGCCGATCGTAGCGACCGGCCGGCGGTCGATCAGGTATCGCTCGTTGGCCTCGTGCCAGTGGAACAGCGGCTCGGCGGTGCGGTACTGGCGGCGATCCTCATGATACGCCCCGATGTGGTGCCACCACGGCTGGATCCCGCCCGCGAACCCTTCGAGCGCCCAGAGGCGTGCTTCCGGCGCGGGCTTGCTGGCGATCCGGAAGGTCGGCTGCCCGAGGCCATACATCGCCATACTCTCCGGGATCAGCTCATCCCAGCCAAGGATCCCGTGGATCAACTTGCCCATCTCGCCGTTGCTCTGGAAACCGCGCGCATTCTGGCGGAATTGGGAGTCGAGCATGATGATCGGCGTCCGCTCGCAGATCGCCTTGTAGTCGCGGAACCGCGTCGCCTGACTGGTGATCTCGCCGCTGTTCATCCCCACCCAGAGGCAATCCGCGCCGCCCGCCTCTTGCGTCGTGCGGTTGTTGAGTTCCCAGAGGCTGATCCGACAATCGTAGCTCCAGCGGATCCACAGACGGTAGGCCGGGTCGTCCCAATTAATCGTGCGGGGCAGGGCGTGGCCGGTGGCGTCGCGGAACGAACGGGCACAATGTTCGCAGTGGCAGATGCGCGCCCGTTCGAGGCCGCTCCAGCTATTGTCGGTGAGTCCTTCGGGGTGACTGCGTTCGATGATCTCGCGGAGGATGTTGGGGAGGTATTCGCGATAATAGGGTCCGTTGATACAGGCGACATAATGCTCGCCCGCGCGATACGGCTGGCCGTCGGCGTCGCGCGTGAACCAGTCGGGGTGCTCCATATAGAACCGTTTGTCGGCGCGATTCGAGTCCATTCGTGCCAGGACGGCTAAGCCTTCCCCGCGCGCCGCCGCGACGATCTCGCCGTAGAAATCGCGGTCGCCGAGGTAGAGGGCGCGATAGTGCAGCGGGTAGCGGCTCGGGTAGTAGGCGACGATCCCCCCGGCATTGACGATGATCCCCTGGATACGGGTGCGCCGCCAGTGCTCGCGCCACCAATCGCTGTCGTAGCGGACCGGATCGCGCTCGGTCAGGTTCGTCTGGCCCCAGCGCCGCACACGCCGATACCACGGCTGCGTCGTTTCCATCGCCTTGTCGCTCCTTCTATTGTCTGTTTGCGTCTGTGTGTTTGTGGAGCACTCCAGGTAACCTAGAGCGGATCGCGGCGTTGCCAGCGCCGCGCTGCGCTACTTGATCCCGGTCATGGTGATCCCTTGGAGGAAATATTTCTGCGCCGCGAAGAAGACGATCAGCACCGGCAGGATCGAGAGGGACGCCCCGGCCATCAGGACGCTAATCTGGGTGAAGAATTCCCCCTGGAAGAGCTTCAGCGCCACTGGCAACGTTTGTAGTTCGAGGGTGTTGAGGTAGATCAGCGGGCCGAACAGGTCATTCCAGGAGTCGAGGAACGAGAAGATCCCGACCGCCGCCAGCGCCGGTTTCACCTGCGGCAGCATGACCTTCCAGTACACTTGGAAGGTTGTGGCACCGTCGAGTCGCGCGGCGTCCTCCAGTTCCATCGGGATCTGGCGGAAAAACTGCCGCAGCAGGAAGATCGCGGTGACCGAATGCAAGACCTTCGGGACCCAGAGCGGATAGTGGGTATCGATCCAGCCGATATTCTTGTAGATGATGTAGAGCGGGATCAGGGTGACGATACCGGGGACCATCAGCGTCGCCAGGAGGATCGAGAAGGCGAAATCGCGCCCCCAGAAGGTGAGCCGCGCGAAGGCGTAGGCGGCGAGCGGCGTGACGATCAGGACGCCCCCGACCGTCAGGAAGGCGAGCTTGAAGCTATTGAAGGCGAACAACGGGATCACCTTGAGGACCGCCTGATAGTTCTCCCACTGGAAATGGCGCGGCAGGAAGGTCGGCGGGGTCGCCAGGACCAGATATTCCGGCTTGAGCGAGGCGGTCAGCATCCAGAGGAGTGGAGCCAGGAAGACAACGGCCAGCGCCGCCATGATCACGTAGAAGACGAGATTGGTCGCGAGGTGGCGGACCTTTACGGCGGTTCGCGACGGTGCCGGTGACTGCGGACCGGCCAGCGGTTGACTCAACTGGGCCATTGGTTCTCTCCTTCGCCGTATCGTCTCACCCGCTTGTGCGGGACAAGATTAGTCTCTGCCTCGCCACTGTCAGTCGTAGATGACCCAGCGTTTCTGCAGCTTCCACTGGATCAGGGTGATCAGGGCGATGGCGGCGAAGAGGAGCCAGGCCATCGCCGAGGCATAGCCGAGGCGCGAGTCCTGGAAGGCGTTCTGGTAGAGGTAATAGATGTAGACGCTCGTTGCGCGGGCTGGCCCGCCTCCGGTGAGGACGTAGATGATACCGAAGACCTGGAAGGAGGAGATGAACTGCGTGATCGAGAGGAAGAAGAGGGCGGGGCTCAACAGCGGGAGGGTGATGTAGCGGAATCGTCCGAATGCCGAGGCACCGTCGATCTTCGCCGCCTCGTAGTACATCTCCGGGATCCCCTGGAGCCCGGCGAGGAGGATGACCATCGGGAAGCCGACGCCGAACCAGACGCTGACGATGATCACCGCGGGCATCGCCCATTGTGTACTGGTGAGCCAGGACGGGCCGCCGACCCCGAAAAGGGAGAGGAACCAGTTCACCACGCCGCCACGCGGGGAGAAGAAGAAGTTCCAGACGAGGCTAACGGCCACCACGTTGGTGACGACCGGGATGAAATAGGCGGTGCGGAACCAGGTGACGCCGGGCATCTTGCGATTGCAGAGGAGCGCCAGGATCAGCGCCAGCCCGATCGTCAGCGGGATATGGCCGCAGACGTAGAAGATCGTGTTCAGCACGCTGCGCCGGAAGAACTGGTCGCGCGTGAACAGGCGTTGGTAGTTGAACAAGCCCACCCACTGCGGCTGGGTTAGCCCATCCGAGTTCGTGAACGAGGTGTAGAACGAGACGATGAGTGGGACGACATAGAAGGCCACCACACCGATCATCACCGGGAGGATGAACAACCATCCTTCGAGATTCTGTTGCACGCGCCGCCGTGAAATCCTGCTGCGGGTCGCGGGCTGCGCCAGTGCCTTCGCTCTGACTGCCATAGTACCCCTTCAGAAAGTAGGGGGAGCGCGCCGGTATCCGCCGTCGCGCCCCCCTCCGTGGAACCGCTCGCTGCGCGACTAGAATTTGCCGCTCAACGCTTCCTCCACATCTTTCCGTACCCGATTGAGGACCGTCTGCGCCGACTCCTGGCAGTTCCAGACCTTGGCGAATTCCTGCCGGTAGACGTTGCGGGCAGTTTCGGTGTTCTCGGTGAAGTTGATCACGGTGGCGAATTCGGTCGCCTTCGAGAAGAGGGCGAGGTTGGCCGGGTAGCTCGCCGGCGGTGCCGCGCCGGGCTTCATGAAGCTATTGCCCTGCTTATAGGCGGTGATCCAGGCACCCTGCTCGGCGAAGATCTTGCTCCCTTCCGGGCCGCCCATGAACTTCAGCAGATCCCAGGCACCGTCGGGGTTTTTGGCCGGCTTGGTGATCGCGTAGCAGATCAGGCTCCCCTCGGACTTCTGCTCGACGTTGCCGGGGACCGGCGCGACATCCCACTCGAAAGAGCC
>DATCMP010000378.1:0-2932 GCA_036563365.1 Thermomicrobiales bacterium | reverse complement strand
ACTGATACGTGAGGGCCAACCCTCACCCTCCCTTGTAGGGGAGGGTCGCCGCCGCGGCGGCGGGGAGAGGTCCATCCCCCCGCCTTCCCCCACGTTCCCCCGTGATATTTCGCCCCCCTCCACCGTTCATTGCGGAGTGCTCTCTGTATTTCATCACGATAGCGTTGCGAAAGAGGGGGAAATGGATCGGCGTGGCACCGGGAACCGGGGTCTTGTGTACGGGCGCGGGCGGGGGGTGGCGGCGCAATTGGTGGGTGTGGCGGTGCTGCTGGCGCTGCTGATCGTGCCGGGCGTGGTGCTGCCGACCGGGGCGGGTGCCGCCGGGTGGCAGGCCAGCGCGCTCCCGGCGAGCTATATTGTGCCCCTGGCGACGCTGTTGCCCGACGGGCGGGTGCTGGCCGTCTATGGGAAAAACTCGGCGCTCCGTTCGCGGTCGGATGATACCTGGACTGCGCTGACGCCGTTCGATGGCGAGACGGCGGGCGGCAGGCTGATCGCCCTGGCCGACGGGCAGGCGTTGCTGGCGGGGGGCGTGCCCAGCACGATGCTCAACAACCCCTTCAGCCTGACGAAACAGGTGCGGCGCTTCGATCCGGCCAAGAACGTGTGGACGAAAGAGGCCGACATGCCGACCGGGCGGGCGGCGCACACCATGACCGCCCTGGCCGATGGGCGGGTGCTGGTCGTCGGCGGGGTGGTCAGCGGGTTGAGCCCGCGCCAGCCAGCCACCACCGTTGGGCAGGTCGAGATCTACGATCCGGCGACGAAGTCGTGGACGGCGACCGCGCCGCTGGCGCAGCCCCGGTTCGGGCATACGGCGACGTTGCTGCCCGATGGGCGGGTGCTCGTGGTCGGCGGGTCCGTCTCGAAGACGGTCAACAGCGAGAACGCCGGGTCGGAGACGCTGGGGAGCGTCGAGATTTACAGCCCGGCGACCGGCCGCTGGGAGTTCGCCACGCCCCTGACCACGCCGCGCAGCGGCCATACCGCCACGACGTTGCTCGATGGGACGGTGTTGATCGTCGGCGGCGAGGAGGGCGGCGCGGCGACGACCGCCGTGCGCTACAACCCGCTGACCAATGGCTGGACCGCCGCCGGGTCGTTGGGCCTGAAGGTGAGCCGGTTCGCCGCCACCCTGCTCCTCGGCGGCGACGTGGTGGTGACGGGCGGCGCGGGGAGCAACAACGCCCCGGTCGCCACCGCCATGCGGTACGAGCCGTTGTCCAATAGCTGGAAACCGTTCGACTCGCTCGGGACGCCGCGCGCCAACCATAGCGCGCTCCTGGTCAAGGGGCAGGTGCTGGCGATCGGCGGGGAGGGGAACGTCGCGGCAACCAGCGCCGAGCGGTACGACACCTCCGATGGGGCCGTCTGCTACGAGGAAACCGGGCGCTGCGTCTATGGGTCGTTCCTGGCGTACTGGCAGGGGCACGGGCAGTTGCCGATCAACGGTTACCCGCTCAGCAACCCCTTCCCCGAGCAATTGGAAGACGGCAGGGTCTATCTGGTCCAGTATTTCGAGCGGGTGCGGATGGAATCCCACCCGGAACAACCCGCGCCGTTCGACATCCTCCTCGGGCAGTTCGGGCGGCGGATCCACCCCGCCGATCCACCCGTGTCGCCACAGGCCGGGGCGCGCTTCTTCGCGTTGACCGGGCATAACGTCAGCGGCGGTTTCCTGGCCTACTGGGAGGCGAATGGCGGGCTGGCCCAGTTCGGCTACCCACTGACCGAGACCATCACCGAGACGCTGGAGGACGGCAAGCCCTACAAGGTGCAGTATTTCGAGCGCGCGCGCTTCGAGTACCACCCGGAGAACGCCGCGCCATACGATGTGCTGCTCGGGCAGTTCGGGCGGCAGATCCTGGCGGGGCGCTAGGGGCTGGGAGGGGTGGGTTGATGCCCCACCCCTCCCACACCGTACACGGAATCCGGCTACACCGTTGCGTTATGGTGGCGCGGCCTTGGCTCGTGGCGGGCGGCGCGTTCGCGTAAAGACTCAACCGGATTCCATTTCAGCGGTGTTGCCCCAACTTCTTCGCTCGCGCCGACAACATCCTCGCTGCATTGCGAGCCATGCAAGGTGGGCGACTTTTTACCCTCCCGCTTTAGGGGAGGGTCGCCGCCGCAGCGGCGGGGAGGGGTCATCCTCCCCCACGCCGTTCACTATCCCTGCCCGACCACGCTGGCGTAGGCGTCCGGGTCGGTCGCGCCCTCAGTGTTGAAGACGAGGATACGCGCCTGCGGCGTCAGGCCGAGCGCGGCGCGGGTTGATGGGTCGGCGCCATGCAAGAGGGCGAGGAGGCCACCGAGCCCCGCCGCGCCGGTCTCGCCCGCGACGATCCCGACCCCGGCGAGGGCGCGCATCGCCGCGCGGGCCGCGTCGTCATCTATCGCCAGGCAGAGGTCGAGCCCGCGCGAGATCGTCGGCCAGGCAACCGGGGAGGGGAGGCCACAGTTCAACCCGGCCATGATCGAGCGGTGCGGCCCCGGCACCGCCACCGGCCCGCCCGCCGCCACCGACGCGAGGACGCAGGCGGCGTCGCGCGGCTCGACCCCGACGATGCGCGGGCGCGGCGCCACGCCGGGGCGGCGATAGTGGCGCGTCACCGCCGCCGCCAGCGCCCCGACGCCGATCTGCACGGCGACGAGATCGGGGCCGGGTTCGCCGAGACGCGCTAACTCGTCGTCAACTTCCCAGAGGATCGTCGAATAGCCGTCGATCACCCAGCGCGGGACATCCTCGTCGTCGCGCAGGGCGGTGTCGGCGATGACGAGATTGCGGTCGTCCGCTTGTTCCGCCGCCAGGGCCACCGCGTCGTCGTAGGTGCCAGCGACCACCACGACCGCTGCCCCTTCGTCGCGGATCGCGGCGCGGCGCGCGGGGGCCATATCATCGGGGACATAGATCCGCGCGGCGAGGCCGAGCCAG
>DATCMP010000374.1:0-6331 GCA_036563365.1 Thermomicrobiales bacterium | reverse complement strand
ACTGATCAACCAATTACCGCAGACAACCGAGGCGGGGGTCGATTATTTCTACGCGCACTTCCCCACCGTGCCGGCGCAATTGGGCCTCGATCGTGTCACCCTCCAGCGCGGGATCAATGATGTCATCGGCCAGATCACCAGCCGCGTCCCTGTCACCGCCATCGCCGTCGCGCAGCGCCTCTTCCATTTCGTCCTCGAATTCTTCGTCTATCTCATCGCCACCTTCTTCTTCTTTGTGCAGGGCGATCGTTTCATCGCCAGCTTGCGTCGCAGCGTGCCGCTGCGTTACCAGCGCGAAACGGAGCGTGTCTTCGGCGAGATCAACTCGACGATGGGGGCGTATCTGCGCGGTCAGGTGCTCCTGATCATCATCATGAGCACCGTGACGTACATCGCGTTGTGGATCTACGACATGCCCTACGCACTGGCACTCGCCGTCGCCACCGGTTGCCTCGAACTGATCCCGATCCTCGGACCCTGGAGTGCGGGGGCGATCGCCGTCACGGTCGCCGCGCTCAGCCCCACCCCGCCATTCGGCTGGTCGAATGCCACCCTGGCGATCGTCGTCGCGATCACCTATCTCGCGTTGCGCCAACTGGAAGATATCCTGGTGATCCCCACGCTGATCGGGCGGATCGTCCATCTCCACCCGGTGCTCGTGATCTTCGTCCTCCTCATCGGCACCTCCCTCGGTGGGATCCTCGGCCTGCTCCTGGCGGTGCCAACCGCGGCCGTCGTGCGGATCTTGCTCCGCTACCTCTATGGCAAGATCGTCGCCGATGCCGAGCGGCGGATCGTCTCGCTCGGCGGACGCGCCGATATCGAGCGCCTCGATGCCGAGCTACCGAATCTCACCAATGTTCATGTCGTCCTCCTCACGCGGCCAAACGCGCTGCGCTGGGACGATCTGCCGCTGGTGCAAGGCTTGGCGGGGGCGGCGGGACGCCACGGGGTCAATCTCAGCGCCATCACCAGCGATCCGGTCGCGGGGAGCCTATTCACCGCCGTCGGGGTGGAGACGAGCGTTGTCGGCACGAGCGAGGCGGCGCAGCATACCACGCCGATCGCGAAGCAAGAGGCCGAGGGGGAGTTGGCGACACTCCCGGCCCCGGCCTCCTTGCGCTGATCCTCTCGTCGGCAATACGGTCGCTACACCGCGCTTCGCATCAGAGATGCGGCGAATGATCGCGTTCCTTTAACATATCGACCAGTTTCTTGACATCCTGTGCCCGTTCGCGCGCGCAGACCAGCAAGGCATCCGGGGTATCGACGATCACAAGATCTTGCACGCCGAGCGTGGCGATGATCCGCTCGCCGTTCGGCACGAGCAGCGTATTCTGGGTGTCGATCAGGAGATGGTGGGCGGCATTCCCGCCGAGTACGACATTGACCTCGTCATCGCGCCCCAGAACTTCCCCGAGCGTATGCCAGTCGCCGATATCATTCCAGCCGAAATGACCGGGGACCGTACCCACCCGCCCGGCGGCGGCGGCCCCCTCCATCACGGCAACATCGATCGGCACCTTCGGTAGGTTCGGCCAGATCGTCGCCAATACCTCCTGCCCGGTCGGGGTATCCCAGCTCTCGGCGATGTACATCAAGCCTTCGTAAAGTTCCGGTTGTTGCCGCGCCAGTTCGTCGAGGAGCGCGGTGCAGCGCCAGACGAACATCCCGCTATTCCAAAGGTAGCCGCCCTCGGCGAGCCATTCCTCGGCAACGGCGAGCGAAGGTTTCTCCTTGAATTGCTCCACCAAGAAGGTGTCGGCGACGGTCAGCGATTCGCCCCACCGGATGTAGCCGTAACCGGTCTCCGGGACGGTCGGAGCGATCCCGATCGTCATCAGATACCCTTCGCGGGCGGCGCGCTCGGCCAGGCGCACCGTCTCCCGGAAGAGGTCTTCGTCGCGCACCAGATGATCGGCATGGAACGAGCCCATGATCGCATCGGGATCACGCCGGGCGATGATCGCGGCGGCCAGGCCGATCGCGGCGGCGGAGTCGCGCGGCGACGGCTCGACGAGGATATTCGCCGCCGGGACATCCGGGATCTGCCGCGCGATCGGCGCGACATGCGCGCCGCCGGTGACGACGAAGGTTCGCTCTGGTGGTGCCAGCGCGGCCAGGCGATCGATGGTGGCCTGGATGAGGGTCCGGCTATCCCCGGTCAGCGGATGCAAAAATTTCGGATACGCGGCGCGGCTGAGCGGCCAAAGCCGCGTACCGCTGCCACCGGCAGGGATAACAACGTACACATAGCCTCCGATCAGCGCGCCCAAGTCTGAGCGCCCGGCCATAATGATCGCTCGCGCGCGGCGAGGATACCCCAAGGGGGGTATTGGCAGAGGACTATACAATGTTAGCGGGACTATTAGCCAGCGCACAACGACCGAAAACCGGTCAAGGTACCGGCATCCATGGCCCAATGCTTCAACTCCGCCGTACCCATCTTGGGGTATCATTGCGCGATAGTCGACAGATTCCCATTGCACATCTGCACAACAACGAGGCAAATACAAGGAAGGAAAGAAGCGTGAAAATCATCCTCCCGATGGCTGGTTTCGGGACGCGGCTACGACCACACACCTGGGATGTGCCGAAACCGCTGGTCCCGCTGGCCGGCAAGACGATGATCGATCACGTCCTTGACCGGCTCCTCGTCCTGCAACCGGAAGAGATCATCTGCATCGTCGGCTACCTCGGCGATCAGATCGAGGAGTACATCAAGGGTCGCTACGATGTGCCGACGCGCTTCGTGGTGCAGCCGGAGATGCGCGGCCAGGCGCACGCGATCGCCCTCACGAAAGACCTGGTCGACGGCGACGCGCTGGTGATGTTCGCCGACACGATCTTCGAGGCCGACTTCACCACCCTGCCCGGTCTGCGCGACCAGGGGATCGATGGCGCGATCTACGTCAAAGAGATCGACGATCCGCGTCGCTTCGGCATCGCCATCATCGATGAAGACGGTTTTGCCACCGAACTGGTCGAGAAACCGGAAAACCCGACCTCCAATCTCGCACTCGTCGGGATCTATTATTTCGCCGACATGGGTGCCCTCTACGATGCGATCGACGCCCTGATCGCCAGCGGCAAGGCGCTCAAAGGCGAATATTACCTGGCCGACGCGGTGCAACTGTTGATCGATCGCGGACAACGACTCAAGACCTACCCGGTCCCCGTTTGGGAGGATTGCGGCAAGCCCGAAGAGATGCTGCAAACGAATCGCTACCTCCTGGGCAAAGAGTATGGCGAGGGCGGGGAGGCGACGCTCCACGGCGATAGCGTGATCATCCCACCGGTGGCGATCGACCCGAGCGCCACGATCAGCCGCTCGGTCGTCGGCCCCTATGCGAGCATCGGCGCGGGGGCCAAGCTCGCCGGTGTGATCATCGACAACAGCATCGTTGCCGACGGCGTATCGCTGGCCCATACGTCGCTGACGGGCTCGATCATCAGCGCCGAGGCCAGCATCCACGGCACCACACAGCGCCTGAATCTCGGCGCAACCTCGAGCGTCCAACATGCGACCGATCGCAAGTAAAGGCACGACGAGAGGGGCATGATGAGGTTCCCATTCGAACAAGCAGGATTTGTCGGCTTGTGTCGTCGTCGCCATATCAGGTGACTCGCCTTGTTCGGATCGATGTTGCGCGACGACTTCGCACCGGAAAGTGATTAGGCGGGAGGTGGTCCGCGATGCCCAGGCGTTCACCGGAGCGAAGGGTCGGAAGGATCTCGATACCGATCGAATGCTCCACTTCGCTCTTGTTCGCGCCATTGAGATCGTCGGCGAGGCAGTAGACCACGTATCGGGGGAGAACCGGGAGCGCTTGAGCACCTACCCTTGGCGTGCGGTGGTCGGGATGCATGACCGCCCCAGTCATGCCTATGTCAACACCGATCGCGATATCTTCTGACACACGGCGATAAGGGAGCGCCCTACGCTCAGCCGTGAAATCGAGCGGGCGTTCGCGTCAACGGGTGCGTAATGCGTCAACGAACGCGCAATGGAGGCGACAGCAGCGATGGCAGGCGGCTGGATTGAATTAGCGGTACAGGTGGACAACGAAGCGGTCGAGTCGGTCAGCGAGATCTTCTCGCGCTACGGCTATGGTGGTGGCGTCGCGATCGACGAGCCCTTCAATCAGGAGGCCGATGGTGACAATTTGCAGATCGCCACCGATCGCCCATTCACTATCCACACCTATATCCCGGACGATGAAGAGGCTCCGGCGAAGCTCGAAGCGTTGGAGCGTGCCCTCTGGCACCTCGGGCAGATGCGCTATGTCGGACCGCTCAGCACGTCCAAGCGCGAGGAAGAAGATTGGGCGAATGCCTGGAAAGAGCACTTCTACGTCCATCGGGTCGGGGAGCGCACGGTCATCCGACCACCCTGGCGGGACTACGAGCGCCAGGAAGGCGACATCGTCATCAACCTCGACCCCGGCATGGCCTTCGGGACCGGGCTCCACCCCTCGACACAGCTCTGCCTAATCGCGCTCGAAGAGCGGATGCGACCGGGGATGCGCGTCCTCGATGTCGGCGTCGGCTCGGGCGTGCTGACGATCGCCGCCGCGCGCCATGGCGCGTCGATGATCGATGCGGTTGACGTCGAATCGGTGGCCGTGCGTGCGACGCGCGACAATATCACGCGCAACGAGCTGACGACGCCGATCCGCGTGGCGGTCGGGACCGTCGAGGAGACGGAGGAATTCGTCGGGCGCTTCGACCTCGTCGTCGCCAATATCATCGCGCGGATCATCATCGAACTTGCCCGTCCCTTGCTCGCGGCTTGTGTGCCTGGTGGCCGCCTGATCACCGCCGGGATCATCATCGATCGCGCCGATGAGGTGCACACGGCACTCGAAGCGGCCGGCTTGACGAATATCGAGCAGCACCAGATGGGTGACTGGATCTGCATTGAAGGAACCAAGAAGTACGACTGAGGAGCCATCCGGTGTTCGCGGGGATGCGAGCGCATGGGCGGGCGCTCGTTGCCGCCGATGGCAGCTATTGAGCCTATCCGGTAGAATTAACCGATCCGGCTGGGCGACAAGCGAACGGATGCAATGGAAACGGTCGTCCTGCCGAGGCGGAGCCGGGACGTGGCATGGTTTTCGACCCGCCCCGCCGCGGCTACGGCATGCAGAGGCACCCGGATACGGGAACGTTGACGCTCAGTGGCACCGGGAGCGAGCAGCAACCAAGGTCTACGGCACCGATGTCTCGGCACGAGGCTTAATCCCGATTCTTGCTTGCACGGAGGAATGGTGAAGTTCGATCTGCACATGCACAGCCATCACTCGCGCGATTGCACGATCCCCACCGCCGAGGTGATTCGGATCTGCCAGCGTCGCGGGATGCACGGCATTGCGATCACCGATCACAATTCGCTGGCCGGTGGCCTGGAAGGCGCGGCATTGGCACCGCCCGGCTTCATTGTCATCCCCGGCGAAGAGGTCAAGTCGAGCGAGGGTGAGATCATTGGGTTGTTCCTCAGCGAAGAGATCCCCGGCGACCTCACGCCGGAGGAGACGGCCAGCCGTATCCGCGCCCAAGGGGGCGTCGTGATCGTGCCGCACCCGTTCGACCCGTTGCGCCGCAGCCCATTAAAAACGTCGGCGCTCGAACGACTGGTTGACGCCGGGTTGGTTGATGCGATCGAAATACTGAATGCGCGCATGGCGTTGAAGAGTCATAACCTGCGCGGCGCGGAGTTCGCCGCACAGGTCGGTTTGCCCGGCACCGCCGGCAGTGATGGGCATAGCCGACCCGAGTACGGTCACGCCTGGCTCGAGATCGCTCCATTCACCACCGCCGACGAATTCCTGGCGAATCTCTCGGCGGCGACGATCGGGGGCAACCTAAGCCCATTCTTCGTTCATCTGCTTAGTACCGTGGCGAAGCGCCGGAAAAAGCTTGCCCGTTGGCGCGCCGAACGTCGGGGGCAACCTACGGCGACGCGCGTGAATATGCGGAACTGATCGGGGGACGGGGAGCGGGCGAGAGAGAGAGGAGGAAGGCGGCGGGGGACGTATTTGTTTGTCATTCGTCACTCGTACCCTGAAGGGCATAAATTATTCCTCCGTTCCCCTGCCCTTTCCATTGCTCTGCGACTTCAGCTTAACTTCATCATTCTTTCCAGGGGGCAGCACTCGTGTCTGAAAAAGGTCAGATCCTCTTCCGGCGGGGCCGGACGGGTGGCGAATTAGAATCGGTCGCGCCGGATTCGCTCGGTGCGTCGCTCGGCTTGCGCCCAGGTGACATCATCCATAGCATCGACGGGAAGCCGCTGCGCGATGTGATCGATTACCAGTTCTACAGCGGCACG
>DATCMP010000372.1:0-16909 GCA_036563365.1 Thermomicrobiales bacterium | reverse complement strand
CGCTGAACGATCATCGCTCCGTCTCCCCACTCGCCTGGTCGCCAGCAGCGGCCACAACGGCCCCTGTCAAAATTGACTAGCGCTACGGACAGCGTAGTGACAGGCGGTTGCGATCCGGTTGCGGTGGGGTAGATGGCGCGGTGATGGCTTAGGTTGAACGGACGATCGGATTGCCCGCTCGCCTCCCACGGCAGCGCGTCATTGTGGTCGGCGCTCAGCGCAGCATCGGCTCCTGCGCCTGCGGTACCACCTCGCTCGTCACAACGGGAGGCGGTTCGACCACGACGCGCCTAGGCACCCACACTGCGGGCTGCGCAGGGACCGGCAGCGGATCGACAACCCGCAAGCGATGCCGCAGGAAGTCGAACAGGACGCGCAAGACGGCCAGGGTCGGCACGGCGAACAGGGCACCGCTCAACCCGGCGATCTCGCTACCGGCGATGACGGCCATGAAGACGAGGATCGCGTGGGCGCGCAGCGCCTGCCCCTGGATACGCGGCGTCAGGACATTCCCTTCGAGTTGCTGGATCAGGAGATAGGCACCCAGGACGAGCAGGGCGCGTGTCGGGGAGATGAATGCGGCGATCAGGATCGCCGGGATCGCCCCCAGCCACGCCCCGATGAACGGCAGGATCGCCGTCGCCGAGACCCAAGCGCCGAGGACGGCGGCGTAGGGAATTTGCAGGATCGTCAGCGCGACTGTGGAGACCGCACCCTGTACCAGGATGATCACGAACAACCCGGCGACGTAGCGCGAGAGCGATTGCCCGAAATCCGCCCAGAGTTCCGCCGCGTCGGCGCGATACCGCTTCGGCGCGACCAGCAGATAGGTCGCTTTCAACTTCCGCGCGTCCGAGAGCAGGTAGACCGCGACGAAGACGATCCCGAAGATCGTCAGGACGACATTGATCGCCCCGGTAACCCAGGAGAGGAGCAATGTTAGGAATTGCTGGGCAAAAACCTGCGCTCGGCTGATCAACTCCTGCTGCGCTTGGCCGATCAGGTCATCGGGGGTGCTGGTCAGCCAACCGCGTTCTTGCAACGGTCGCAACAGATCGCGCAGGAGTTGATCGCCCTCCGTCGCCAGTGACGGTGTCGCGGCGATCAGCGCCGTGAGTTGCTCGATCAACGTCGGCACGATCGCGACCACCACCAGAGTGATCAGGCCGACCAACGCCAGGAACGTCACCAAGATCGCCATCCGGCGCGGCATAAACCGTTCGAGCAGCCGCACCGGGAAAGAGAGGACCAGGGACAGGGTGAAGCCCCCGAGTGTCATACTGAGGACACTCGGCGCGGCCCGGATGAGCAGCACCAGCACGATAAGGCCGAGCAGGACAAACGCCCAGCGGACGCGCGGCGACACCGCGATCAACGTCGGGCGGCGACGGCGGGGGGGCCGAATCGTCGGGCGCGGTTCGGAGATGGCGGTCATACCGATCCCTCCTCCGCCGCAGGCGCGACACTATCGCGCTCGTCATCGCCAGCCACCTGATAGATCGCGAAACACGAGTCGCCGTGACAGCGCTGCCGCAACTGTCGCAGCGGCGGCAGCGCGGGCGGCAGGACCAGGCGCGGCCAGTGGCCGATCACCACGATCGTGCCGGGGGCGACCAGGGCCGACTGCCCGACCCGTTCCAGGGTCGCGACGATCTGCGGATCGGCATACGGCGGATCCATGATCACGAAGTCATACGGCTCGGCGACGCGCCGCCGCAAGTACGACTCCACGCTCGTCTGATGGACGGCGGCAATCTTGTCGAACTTCGTATGCTTGAGGTTGTCACGGATGACCGCGCAGGCATCGGCGCGACCCTCGACGAAATCAGCCCAACTCGCCGAGCGCGACAACGCCTCGATCCCGACCGCGCCGCTGCCGGCGTAGAGGTCGAGGACCCGTTCCGGCTCGACTTCGAGCGACATCAGCATCGAGAACAGCGCCTCTTTGATCTTGTCGGCCATCGGGCGCGTACGCATCCCTTCGGGCGCTTTCAGCCGGAAGCCGCGCGCCTCACCGGCGATCACACGCATGGCAGGCCCCGGGGAGATGGAATTGGTCGCGCCGTCACATGGCGCGTGAGAGAGACGCGAGCAAGGACGCACATAGGGCAACCTCGTTAAACGGGCGTGGCGGCACCACCAAAACGCACGATGACTGTGTGCCCAACTGTACCCGCCCGACCGGCGAAACGCTAGGCAGCGCGGGTGACGAGAACGGTCCACCGGACACGCTCGATACCCCGCGACATCGGCGCGCACGGCGAAGTGCCGTGCGGCGCTAGTGGCGTGGTAGGGTCTGTGGCCCGCCCAGCTGGTGACACCCGCAAATCACACCACCCATCCAGCGAATCGGCGCATGATGAGGTGGGTGCCACCGCCGACCGGGTGGGCCACAGACCGCCCCTCCCCCCCGGCACTGCATCAACCACTCGGCATTGCGACCACAAAATTCCCGCCGCCTCACCCAAGCGACAGTTCAAACTCCGGTGCGCCATCGGCCCAGGCACCGGACGGATCGCGCAAGATGATCCGTAGCGTCTGCCCCGCACGCCAGGCGAGGTTCAGCGGGCGCTCGCCACCCTGCCGGATCAACTCGGCGAGCCGCACATCGGCGCGCGGCGCGGCCAGATCATCGACGAAGATCGCGATCGTCAGCGTCGGATCGAGCGTCACGGCGGCGGGCGTCCCCGCCGTGAAACTGATCACCAGCCGCGAGATCGTGCGCGGGGAGAGCGCCTGCGCCGACGCAGTCGACGCCGAATCGAAGAGCACCGCTTCACCCTCGACCAACTGCGGCCTCCCTGCGAAGATGGTGACCAAGCTCATTGTCGAGGGTGCAGCCCCAACCATTGGGCTTGACATGGCGGACTTCGCGAAGCGGGCCGTCGCACGCGCAGGAGAAGCAGGGGCGGCCATATTCAACGGCATCGCCACGCCGCCCGACGACATCATCCGCATCATCCGCCCGCCGGTCTGCCGCATGTGGCCCCCGCTCAGGAAGCCCGGCGACCACCCTGGTGGCAGAGCGTTGGCGACGACAACCGTCCCAGCGACCGGCTGACCGGCCTCGCGGCGCACCGCCACGAATGCTGTCTCCGCGCTTGCCAACCCGTAACCAAGCGCCTCGGAGACCAGGAACGAGCGCAGCGCCTTGGTGGTATCGCCGCGCGCATTCTCGGCGTAGACGTTCGGCGGCGCGGTCGCCTCCCCTGCCAGCACCTGCGCGGGGTCATAGCCGAGATGGCGCAACTGTTCGCGGAGTTGCACGTCGTCATACCCCGCGCCGAGCAGAAACTCCAGCCCCAAAATCCCTTTCGCCCCGAAGAGCGCCTTCAATGCCGGGAGATCGGTTGTCAGTGCCCCAACCTCGACCTGCGCGAGGGGCGCTGCGGCGCGAGCGGCACCCGCGAGGCGGAATGACAACGGTTCGGCGGCGAGCGGCACGCGCCCGACGGTCCAGATCGCGCGACCGGCGGGCAGATCGCCGAGGGCGATTTCACTCCAGCCCACATCGCCCGCGCGGGCATGGTCGCGGGCGAGTTCCAGGCCGGGGTGATTGACCGCCAGCCGCAGGCCGCTGTGGAGCGGCGCGGCCCAGTCGCCCAGCACCGCATCGAGGGCGGTGGAAATATCCTCTTCTTCCGGCGCGCTGGTCAGGAACCGACTCACCCCGCCGCCCCGCTCGGCCAGTTCGGTCGCCAGGAACGCATTCGGCGCGGCGTCGATACAGAGGACGCTGATCCTGCGCCGCTCGGCCTGCGCCGCCTCCCCCTCGGCCAGCCGCAAGATCCGCGCGGCATCGCTCACCTCGGCGTCGGTGACGATCAGGATGTGGCGTGCGCGCGCACCTTCCGCACGCCGCAGACGCAGCGCCTGTTCCAGCGCCACACCGAGATTGGTACCGCCGCTGTCTTGCTGCGCCAGCAGGAACGCGGTCGCTTGCGCGGTTGCCTCCTGCGCGGTTGCCTCCGGAGAGCCGGAGCGCGTCTCCGGCGCGAACCAGCGCGTCGTGTCGTGGAACAGGCCGAGCGCAAAGTTGTCGCGCGCCGTCAGCCCGCCGAGGAAGCTGCGGGTCGCCCAGTCTGCCGCCGCCCACTTCGGCCCGCTCATCGAGCCGGAGTGATCGACCAGCAGGATCACCTCGCGCGGCACCGTTTCGGGCGGCATCTCTGCCGTCGTCTCCGGGCGCGGCGGGGCGATCAGCGCCAGGAAGTAGCGATACCCACCCCCGGGATCGTCGTGCGTCAGGATCGTCAATGCGGGGCGGGTCGCCTCCTGCCGCGCTTCCCAGGCGATCACGCAGTCGCGGTCGGGCAACACCTCACCATCGCGCAAGCGCACATGGGTCAGCGCGCCATCGTCATCGACGGTGAGGGGATGGGTCGGGCTCGTCACCGCCCCCACCTCGCGCAGGGCGAGGTCCAGCGTGAAGCGGTGACCGGGGTCGCGCAGCACGGCCAGCGGTTGGCCCGCCGCCGCGCGTGCGCCGCGCTCATCCTCGCGCACGTAGCGGGGCGCGGTCGTCAGCGGCAGGCGCAGCGACCAGCCGGTGGCCGTCGGTCGCGCGAGTTGGACATAGCTCGTCTCGACGGTGATCGGCTCGTCGGGCTTCAAGCCGGTGACGCGGAGCGTGAAGACGTCGGGGGCCTCGCGCGTGGCGAGCGCGGCCTGTTCGCCGCGCCCCTGCGCCTCGGCGTAGGTCGCCTCGGCCCGTTCGCGGTCCTGCAACTCGGCGGTGATCTCGACCGCGCCGAAACGGACGACGAGGCCGGTGACGGCGGCATCGCCGGGCAGCGGGAAGCGATAGACCGCCTCCAGGACCTGAGCGCACTCGGCGCGGCTATACCCATAGGTATGCGTGACGCGGAGCGCGGCCAGCGGCCCGGCGATCTCGCCGCTCACCGCCGTGCGCCGCAACGGCACGAACCGGCGGGGCTCGTCGCCAGCCGCGACTTCCAGCACCGCGACGCCGTCCGGTCGGCTGTTCCAATACGCTGCCCGATTGAACATCCGCCTCCCCCTTCGCCGGGAGCACCCGCTCCCCTCGGCCATACGCACCGCTCGTAGCGCTATCTACGACAGCGAACGGGTATAGGTCTCATGAGGGGCAGACAAGCGCAGCGGTTCACGGGTGGTAGGGGCGTTTTCGCGCTCGCGAGCGGCGTAGCCAAGCGGCTCACCCCGCAAACGGCGCGGGCCAGCATTCGATCTCGCCGCGGTGATGCGTGAAGTCGTGGATGAGGGCGGCGACCAGATTGCCGTTCGAGACCGGCCAATCGCCGAGGACGATGCCGTGATGCTCATCCCACTCGGCTTCGGGCAGATCGCGCAACATCGCGTCATAGTCGGCGGCAGAGGCACGCAACTGATCGAGCAATGCACCCTTATCGCGCGAGGCATATTGGGCCATCGCCAGCGCATTGATCCGGCTGAAATTCGGGCCGGGATCGGTCAGGCACGCCGGTAATTGCCCATGCCGCAACTCGCCGCTCGCCACGACCGCCGCGCGATTCCAGCCGATCAGGTGCGCGACGATGTCGCGCGGCGTGCGGTCGGCGACCGATAGCAGGAAGAGTTCATCCGGCTGCCGCTCGACCGCCTCGGCGAACCGCGCGATCGCCGTCGCCAACGCGGTGCGTTGCGCTTCTCTCGTCTCCGTATCCGCCACCCCGTCACCCCACCTTCTCATCATCACGCCAGCGCATCATCATGCGGCGTTATCGGACAAGGAACGGGGGAATGGCACGGACCGTTTCTCAGCCTACGGCTTCGCTTCGCCGGTGCTGTGGAGCAGATCGTAATGGTAGACCGCCTCATCGAACCAGGCCAGCATCGCCCGCGCCTCGGGCTTGACCATCGCCAGGTCGATATTCTCCCCGGCATACTCCTTGATCGCCGCGACCGTATCCCAGTAGCTCACGGCCACGAACTCAACCTGACCGTCCGCCTCACGTCGGAGCAGCTGCGCCCCACGATGGCCCTCAATCTTCATCAGCCCCGCGAAGACCACGCCGGTCAGATAGGCGTAATAGGCATCCACTTGCGCCGGATGGGGCTGGCAGCGCCATGTACGGACGATCATCGATCTCTCCCTGCTGTGCGAACAATCCTTCCCGCCCCATCCTACCAATTGCACACCGACCGTGTTGTATGCGGCGCAATCGGGTACGTCAAGGCCGCTCGCGCGCCGACGCGCCATCGCGACATACCATTTGACAAACAGGTAATCCGACCATATCCTCGTGACTATCGACCATAACTTGCGACGGGCCCGAGCTGCGCGAGCCTACCGTTGCCCCCGGCACGACCAGATGATGGCGGTCGTAACGAACGATCCCTCCCCCGAACGTGAGGAGGGCCGGGGTAGGCGCTATCGACAGCGATGACGTGATAACGATTATGCAGACAAGGGAGGGTGAGAGACGCGGATGGTGCTCGAATTATTCGACCTGAGCGGTCGCGTCGCGCTCGTCTCGGGCGCGGGGCAGAATATGGGCCGGGCCACCGCGCTCGCCTTCGCCGAGGCCGGTGCCGACCTCCTGATCTGCGACTGGCGCGCGGAAACGCTCGAACAGACCGCCGACGAGATCGCCCGGCTCGGGCGGCGCGTCATCCCGGTCGTCTGCGATCTCGCGGATGCCACACAACTCCGGGCGCTCTATGGCCGGTTGGATCAGGAGTTCGGGCGGATCGACATCGTCGCCAATATCCCCGGCAACAATTACCTCTCCCACCCCGAAGCGATCCCGCTCGACAAATTCGAGATGGTCCTGCAAGGGGCGCTGGTCTGGAAATTCACCTCCTGCCAGGAGGCCGGTCGCCGGATGCTGGCGGCGGGCAAAGGGAGCATCATCAATATGGTCTCGATCGGTGGGATGAGCGCGATGGGGCGGGGCAACTTCGCCTACAGCGTGGCGATGGGCGGCGTGGTGCAGATGACCCGCGAACTCAGCACCGAGTGGGCGAGTCGGGGCGTGCGGGTCAACGCGATCGCCCCCGCGCAGATCACCAACCCCGAGTTCGACATCCGCATGGATAACACACCCGGCCTGCGCGAGAACTTTCTCACCGGGATCCCGCTCGGGCGGCTCGGCGTGCCGGACGACATCAAAGGCCCCGCCCTCTTCCTCGCCTCCGACGCCTCGTCGTTCATCACCGGCTGCATCCTGCCGATGGACGGCGGCAACCTCGCGATGAACGCGGGCGGCACCCATTCGGGCGGCGACGCGCGGCCCATACGGAGTTGACGCGGGAGGACGATTCGCCGCAGAGACGTAGAGACGCAGAGGGTCGCAAAGAGGGATACGGCGAACTGAGCAGCATCACGAGTATTTTGTCTGGCATGACACCCGGCACCAACGAGCCGAGACACTACGCGCATCGGAAGGGAGACGCGGATGGTCACCGAGAGCGAGACGACGTCAGGGACCGAGTTGCCGAAAGAAACGCTGCTCGGCCTCTATCGACAGATGCTCGAAATTCGCCGCAGCGAGGAGCAACTGGCGCGCTTGCACCAGTCGGGACAGATCCCGGGAGCCTGCCACACCTACATCGGCGAAGAGGCGATCGCCACGGCGGTCTGCGCCCACCTCCGCGAGACCGACACCGTGATGAGCACGCACCGGGGCCACGGCCACGCGCTGGCGAAAGGTGTCCCGCCGCGCGAACTGATCGCCGAACTGCTGGGCAAGGCGACCGGCTGCTCGCACGGGCGCGGCGGCAGTATGCACCTCTTCAAGCCGGAAGTGGGGATGCTCGGCACTAGCGGGATCGTCGGCCCGAGTATCCTGATGGCGACCGGCGCGGGCTACTCCTACATGCTGCAAGGGACCGATCAGGTCGCCGTCGCCTTCTTCGGCGATGGCGCAGTCAGCAACGGCGCGTTCCACGAGGGGCTGAATCTGGCGACGGTCTGGAATCTGCCGGTCATCTTCGTCTGCGAAAACAACCTCTACGCCACGGAAGTCCCATTCAAGTCGATCACCAAGCAGACGAGCGTGGCGGCGCGGGCGGCGAGCTACGGCCTGCCTGGGATCGAGTTGGATGGCAATGACATCCTCGCCGTCCATCGGGCGGCGGGCGAGGCGATCGCGCGGGCGCGGGCCGGTGGCGGGCCGACGCTCCTCGAAGGCAAGACCTACCGCACCCGCCCGCACTCGGAGGGGATGCGCGACGCCGGGTATCGCACGCAGGAGGAGATCAACGAGTGGAAGGCGCGCGACCCGATCACCCGGTTCCGCGACCACCTGATCCACGAAGAGCTCGCCAGCGGCGCGGAGATCGCGGCGATCGAGGGTGCCGTGACCGCCCTGATCGCGGAGGCCGTCGAGTTCGCCCGCACGAGCCCCTGGCCCGATCCCGCGACCGCGACCACCCATGTATTCAGCGTGGGATGACCCCTCCCCGCCGTCTGCGGACGGCGACCCTCCCCTAAAGAGGGAGGGTTAGGCAGTAGCCAGTAGACCCACAATGCCTCTTCCTCCTCTCCCCTTTCGAGGAGAGGGGGTAACGAGCGAATGCGAGCCGGGGGTGAGGGCTATCCTCCACACATCAGAATTAAGGAGTCGAGATGCGCGAATTGACCTACACCGCCGCCGCTCTCGAAGGGCTGGCCGAGGAGATGGAGCGCGACCCGCTGACCTTCGTCGTCGGCGAAGGGATCGGTGCGCGCGGCGGCAATTTCGGCACCACCGTGGGCCTCTACGAGCGGTTCGGCCCGGCCCGTCTGCGCGACACCCCGATCTCCGAGCGCGGCTTCACCGGCATGTGTACCGGCGCGGCGATGACCGGCACCCGCCCGATCGTCGATTTCATGTTCGTCGATTTCGGCCTCGACGCGCTCGGCGAACTGCTCAACCAGACCGCGAAGATCCAGTACATGAGCGACGGTCGCCTGACGATGCCGATCGTCCTGCGCGGCTGCATCGGGATCGGCAACTCGGCGGCGACCCATCACTCCGGCAGCTACTACTCGATCTTCTCCCACTTCCCCGGCTTCCACGTCGTCGTGCCGACCACCCCCTACGATGCCAAGGGACTCCTGAAGACGGCGATCCGCTCGAACGACCCGGTCGTTTTCCTGGAACATCGGGCGGTCCTCAATCTGAAAGGCCCGGTGCCGGAGGAGGAATACCTGATCCCGTTCGGGCAGGCGCGGATCGCCCGCGAGGGGTGCGACGCGACGGTCGTGGCGATCGGCGGGATGGTGCCGCGCACGCTGGCGGCCTGCGAGACGCTGGCGGCGGAAGGGTGCTCGATCGAGGTGATCGACCCGCGCACCCTCGCGCCGCTCGACATCGACACGATTCTGGCCTCGGTCAACAAGACCGGGCGATTGCTCGTCGTGGACGAGGATTACGGCCCCTGCGGCGTCGCGGGCGAGATCGGGATGCAGGTGATGGAGCGCGGCTTCGATGATCTCGATGCGCCGGTCACCCGGCTGACCGGCGCGCAGGCACCGGTGCCGTACAGCGCGCCCCTCGAAACAGCGATCACCCCGGACACGCCGGCGATCGAGCGGGCGATCCGCGATCTGCTGACGGCGTAGGCCGCGGCGCGAACCGCCGGTCGCGCGGGCGAGGAGGAAAGAGTGGCGATCGAGATTGTGATGCCCCGTCTCGGCTGGAATATGGAAGTCGGGACGGTGGTGGAATGGCTGAAACAGGACGGCGATCGGGTCAACGCCGGCGAATATCTCTTCATGGTCGAGAGCGACAAATCGATCTCCGAGGTCGAAGCGCTCGATAGCGGCACCCTGCGGATCCCCGGCAACGCGCTACGGATGGGCGAAGAATTGCCGGTCGGGACCGTCCTCGCCTATCTGGTGCAGGACGACGAAGCCGCACCCCCCACAGGGGGCAACGACGCGCCCGCGCCTGCGGCGAGCCCTGCCCAGACCGCGCCAGCGCCCGTCGCGCCGGTGGCCGCCGCACCCGCATCCGCCGAACGCGCGACGAACGCGGAGCAGGATCGCGTCCGACGACGACGCTCGCCGGTCGCCAGCCCCCGCGCGATCCGCATCGCCACCGCACTCGGTGTCGATTGGACAAAGCTTACCGGCTCGTCGCGCAGCGGGCGGATCGTCGAGCAGGATATCCGGGAGGCATTCGCGCGGCAGGGCGCGGCGGCGTCCGGCAAGCCTGCCGACGCCGCGCCCGTGGCCGTAGCCTCGACAGCACCACCCGCCCCGTCACCGGCGGCGATCCCGTTGAGCCCGATGCGGCGGACCATCGCCGAACGGATGGCGCGGAGCGCGCACACCGCTGCCGCGGTCACCCTCACCACCGAGGCGGATGCCAGCGCCCTGGTCCGCGTGCGCGCCGATCTCGCCGCCGCCCTGCTGGCGCGTGGGGACACGCGCCCGATGTACAACGACTTCTTCGTGCGCCTCGTCGCCGTGGCCCTGCGCGATTTCCCGGAGCTGAATGCCTCGCTGACCGATGAGGGGATCGTCCGGCACGAGGCGCTCCATATCGGCCTCGCGGTCGATACGGAGCGCGGGCTGCTGGTGCCGGTCCTGCGCGACGTGCAGGACAAGTCGGTGCAGACGATCGCCGGGGAAGCAGCCGTGCTGATCGCCGCCGCCCGCGCCGGGAAGACGCCGCAGGCGGATTTGCAGGGCGGCACTTTCACGATCACGAATCTCGGCATGTACGAGATCGACGCCTTCACGCCGATCATCAATCCGCCGCAATGCGCGATCCTCGGGATCGGGCGGATCGTCGCGCGCCCGGTCGTGATCGATGAGGAGACGGAGGCGGTGGCGGTTCGCAAGATGGTGGTGCTGAGCCTGACCTTCGATCACCGCCTGGTCGATGGCGGCCCGGCGGCGCGTTTCCTCCAACGGATCAAGCAGTACGTCGAGCAGCCGATCGTCTGGCTGACCGCATAGCCCACACAGAATCGACGCAGAAACTCCGAGTGTAGTCGGCGACCAACAAAGGATGATTCGTCACGATCAGACCGCCGTGCCGCGTACAGTTACGCGATGCGGCCGTAAGAGGCAGCGATGACCTCGACAACACCGCCCACGGCGCTCGCCTTCGTCGGGGCGGGCGCGCTGGGGCAGACGTTCGCCGCACTGATCGCGCAGAGCGGACGAGCGGTCACCCTGCTGGCGACGCCGCGCACCGCCGCGCAGCTGCGCGAGGCGGGCCAGATCCGCCTGCACGGTGCCGTCACCGCTGACGTGCCGATCACCACCGCAGGGGCCACACCGGGTCAGGTCCAGATCATCACCGACGGTGCCGATCTACCCCCGAGCTCGGGGCTGATCTTCCTGACCAAAGGTCATCATTTACCGGAAACAATCGCCACGATCCGCGCCGCCCGCTCGGGCCACGACGATGACGTGGCCTGGGTGGCGGGCTTCCAGAATGGCGTCGCCAAAGATGATCTGTTGGCGGCGGCATTCGGGGCCGAGCGCGTCATCGGCGGCGCGACGATCCTCAGCGGGGAGCGGCGCGCCGATGGCAGCGTCCTGGTGACCGGCCTCGGGGCCACCTATCTCGGCGAATTGCCGGGCGGCGATTCGCCGCGCGTGACGCACCTCATCGGCGCACTTACGCGGGCCGGTATCCCCGCCGAAGCGCCCGCCGACATCCGCGGCGTCCTCTGGTCGAAGGCGTGCAACGCGGCGGGGGTTTTCGGGGTCTCCGTCCTGGCTCGCACCACCGCGCCGCTGGTCTTCGCGGAGCCGAATCTGCTCCGCGCCTATCTCGCGCTCGTGCGGGAGACGGCGGCGATCGGGGCGGCGCAGGGGAGCGCGGTGGGCGACTACCCGAACTTCCCGCCAATCCGCACCTTCGTCACGCGCCCCGAGGCCGAGACGCTGGCGGCGGTGCCGCGCGGACCCCTGCCGCGCGGCGGCAGTATGCCCTCGATGATGCAAGACCTCCTCGCCGGACGCCCGATCGAGGTCGAGGGCGTCTTCGGCGATCTGGTCGAGCGCGCGGCCCAGGCCGGCGTGCCCGCACCACACCTCACCCTCGTCCGCGATCTCCTGCGCGGGCTCGAGCGCATCGCGCGCGAGGGTTGAACCCACGTACAAGTGCCGATAACACCGTATCGGTGGCGATGAGCCTTCGTACCACGCACAACGACGTTACGGCAGAAAATGTGCTGTTTTGCGATGCCATCGACGCCGGTATCCCGATCGAACCGCCCGACAAACGCCATCTTTCGCGATTACCGATAGACAAACGACGCACCGCATTGTACTCTGGCATGGTAGTTGCGGCAGTGGCTATAGAGGTGAAGGAATATTGGAGGACGGCAGCATGGCACAGGGTACCATCAAAACAGTTCGCGACGATAAGGGCTTCGGTTTCATCAGGCCGGAGGATGGCGGTCAGGATGTCTTCTTCCACGCCAGCTCCGTCCAGGACACGACATTCGACCAGTTGCGCGAAGGCGACCGGGTCGAGTTCACGGCAGGCGCAGATCCCCGCAATCCCAGCCGCACCCGCGCCGAGAGCGTCCGCTTAGTGGACTAATCCGGCACGGCGAGTACATTCCCGCGACCGTACAGAGAAAACTGCACCTTCACCGTAGGGGACCCGCCATGATGTGCATGGCGGGTTCTCTGTACTGGTTACTTTTTTCATCAATGCATTGCTGTACGAAATTCACCCATACTCCTAACTTCGAGCTACGAAGCTCGAAGCTTGCACTTTCCCGCCCAATAGGGTACCCTTAGTTGAGTCGATACAAGGTTTGCACGAAGTCTGTTTCTTGTAGCGCGGTGATGATGGATGTAACGTTCGCCGACGATGATCTTGATAGGCTTGAAACAGACGCCGCCTTCAATATGAACTTGCCTGAGGCAATAGTGAAGGCTTATCGAAAGCGCCTCCAGGTTATTCGAGCAGCCCCTGATGAACGCGACTTTTACCAATTGAAGTCGCTTCACTACGAGAAGCTCAAAGGACAGCGACAACATCAGCGCTCGATGAGGTTGAATAGTCAGTATCGCCTTGTGATGGAGGTCGAAGGGCAAGGAACAAGGAAAGTAGTCACGATCGTAAGCATAGAAGACTATCACTGAGGAAGACGGGAGTAGAGATGGCACCTCGAAGGTTCGCAGAAGTTTTCCCTCCCGGCGAATTCCTGCGCGATGAACTAGAAGAGCGAGGATGGTCGCAGTCTGACCTAGCGCAGATCATGGGGCGTCCTACTGGGATGATCGCACAGATTGTCAATGGGAAACGTATGGTTACTCCCGAAACTGCGCGTGATCTCGCTGCAGCCTTTGATACAACGCCAGAATTCTGGCTGAATCTTGAATCTGCCTACCAGCTGTCACGCCTAAAGAACGACGATAGCGATACGATCGCAAAGCGCGCGAAGCTCTTCGAGAAGGCACCAGTCAAGGATATGATCCGACGCGGATGGATTGAACCTTCCGATAACATCGCAGTCCTTGAGGGCCGCGTATTAAAGTTCTTCAATATCAAGAGCCTAGATGCTGAGCCGCAGATTCCCCGGCATGCCGCTCGAAAGTCTTCTGCATATGATCAGCCGCTAACAACCGGACAGCGAGCATGGTTATTCAGGGCATACCAGCTTGCACGTGGGGTACACGCGGAAGCATTCAGCGAGAATAGTGTAGAGGCTGTAACCAATCGCTTGCGGCAGATCATGCATGCACCGCAGGAGCTAAGGCACGTTCCACGCATTCTGAGTGATGCAGGGATCCGCTATGTGATAGTCCAGCCTTTGCCTGGAAGTAAGATTGACGGGGCATGTTTTTGGCTTGATTCATCACCGGTCGTTGCGATGACGCTACGCCACGACCGACTCGATAATTTTTGGTTCGTACTCCTGCACGAACTAGGCCATGTCGCGCAAGGGATTACGTCGCTTGACAATGACCTAGATGCAAGCAGCAACGATTCGGAGCGGCCAGCGACTGAACGCGAAGCAGATGAATTTGCAACCACACGGCTGATAGCGCCAAAGCAGCTCGAAAGCTTCATTGCGCGAGTGCAGCCGTTGTACTCAGCACGGAGAATCGAGGCTTTCGCTCAGATATTACAGATCCATCCGGCGATTGTTGTAGGTCAGTTGCAGCATCGGCGAGAGGTGGCATTCTCAAGCTTCCGCAAGCTGCTGACCCCAGTACGAGATATCGTCATCGACTCTGCCTTAACCGACGGCTGGGGTGCAACGTTACCATTCGATCTCTGAGTTAAAGCATGAAGGAGGGTAGCGTGGCGACAATGACTTACAGCGATCAGATGCAGCGGATAGTTCGTCTTTATCAGGATGCGGGTCAACCATGGCCCGCAGCAGCCCGACAAATCGCGGCATGGGGGTACGAGCAGAAATTGCTTGTTCCCCATGCCAACGCTGCCATCAAGCGGTTCGCCGAAGACATAGCGCGTGCTATGCGCGAAGAATACATAGTCGACCCACAGGGCCGTACTGTACGGGCAAAGCATGCAGCCCGTACTACTATCGATGGCGAACAGCTCACCCTCTGGTCCGATATCCGAACCGCCGAGCCGAAGCACATGCAGATGGCATTCTAGCAGCGGAGACAGCAGATCGCTGGTGACTGCCGTCAGCTAAAGACTGACGTAGACGGCTACAATGACAACACTCAACCAATCAAGCCGATCCAGCTAATCCTTGACTTCACTGATGACGTGGCCGAACTCGAAGTGATGGATGCGCTTGCTGCGGATTAAATATGCGAGTTCTAACCTCCTTGGCAACGACTTTGTCGAGCAATGCGATTAATAACTCCTCGCGATCAAACAAGACGCTAATGGGGGAACGGTATGGGCGTTGATCCGTCAGCTTCGACTGTTGCTATCAGCAATCAATCAAGTCCACAAATCTAACTGATATCCCCCGCACCGTCGTGCCAAAACAGCCGCAGGCGCTCGCGGAGCAGTTGGTGCTCTGGTTGGGCGAGGTCAGTGTCGGCGTCGAGGATCGCCTCGGCCTCGCGGCGCGCGGTTTCGAGGAGGCGTACATCGGCCAGTTGCGCGACCTTCATCTCGGGCAGGCCGCTCTGCCGCGTGCCCAGGAATTCGCCTGGGCCGCGCATTTCCAGGTCTTTCTCCGCCAACACGAAGCCATCCTGCGTCTCGACCATCGCCTCCAGGCGACTCTGCGCGTTGCGACTGGCCTCGTCCGCCAGGAGGATGCAATACGATTGCGCCGCGCCGCGCCCGACGCGGCCCCGGAACTGGTGCAACTGCGACAGGCCGAAGCGGTTCGCCCCCTCGATCAGCATGATCGTCGCGTTGGGGATGTCGATCCCGACCTCGATCACGGCGGTCGAGACGAGGATGTCGTACTCGCGCTCGCGGAACTCGGCCATGATCCGGTCTTTCTCCGCCGGGCGCATCCGCCCGTGCAGCAGCGCGACGCGGAGATCGGGGAAAACTTCGGTGCGTAGCCGCTCCCACTCCGCCGTCGCCGCCTTCGCCTCGATCTGCTCGGAGTCTTCCACCAGCGGGCAAATCACGAACGCCTGCCGCCCCGCGCGCACCTCCTCGCGGATCGCCATATACTCGCGCGGGCGGTCATCCGGCGTGGCGGCGCGCGTGACGATCGCCTGCCGACCGGGCGGCAATTCATCGATCACCGAGACATCGAGATCGCCGTGCAAGGTCAGCGCCAGGCTGCGCGGGATCGGCGTGGCGGTCATCACCAGCAGGTCAGGGTTATGGCCCTTCGCGCGCAACGTCGCCCGCTGCACCACCCCGAAGCGGTGCTGCTCATCGACCGTCGCAAACCCGAGCCGCGCGAACCCGACCCCATTCTGGATGACCGCCTGCGTGCCGACCAGGATATCGATCGTCCCATCGAGCAACCCCGCCGCGATCGAGCGGCGCTCTTTCGCCCCGGTGCTGCCGATCAGCAGACGCACACGCGGGCGATCGGCTTCGGGCAGCCCGCTGTAGAGGCGTTCGAGCGTCCGCGCGTGTTGCTCGGCCAGGATCGCGGTCGGGGCCATCAGCGCCGCCTGGAAGCCCTCGTTAACCGCCGCCAGCATCGCCGCCGCCGCCACGACCGTTTTGCCCGAGCCGACATCGCCCTGCACCAGCCGACTCATCGCGACCGGGCGGCGCATATCGGCGAGAATGTCGGCCAGCACCCGGCGCTGCGCCGCCGTCAGCGCGAACGGCAGCGCCGCGACGAAGCGCCCCACCGCCGCCTCGTCGATCGTGAAGGCGTAGCCCGGCGCATCCTGCTGCCACTGGCGCTTGCGCCGCTGCATCCCGAGTTGCAGCAGGAAAAATTCGTCGAAGCCGAGGCGACGCCGCGCCGCCGCCAGCGTCGCATCATCGGGCGGGAAATGGATCGCCCGGATCGCCTCGCTGATCCCCGGCAAGCGGGCGCGCTGGCGCACCGCCTCCGGGTCGAACTCCGGCAGGCGATCGGCGCAGGCATCGAGGGCGCGGAGGACGTACCCGCGCAACTGCTTCTGATAGAGTCCTTTCGTCAGCCCGTAGATCGGCACGATCCGCCCAGTATGCAGCAGATCGGCGTCCAGCAGCTCCCACTCCGGCCCGTCGAGGATCAGCCGACCGCGCCGCTGGCTGAAAGTGCCGCTCAGGGCCACCTGGGAGCCGGGTCGCAGCACCTTCGCGATATAGGGGCTGAACCAGGTCGCGGTCAACGCGCCGGTCTCGTCGGCGATCTCGGCGGTCACAAGCTCTTTCCTGTTCCCCACCGGGCGGACTTCGATCGACTGCACCGTCCCCTTAATTGTCCCCTCGCCGCCGAACAGCGCGTGGGCGATCGGGTACTCCTGGGAGTAATCCATATACCGATTCGGCAGCCGATAGAGGAGATCGCCGACGGTCCGCACGCCGATCATCCCGAGCCGCGACCGGCTCTTCTCGCCGACGCCGGGGAGGTCGATGATCGGCGAGGCGGGGGTGAGGTCTTT
>DATCMP010000364.1:0-2586 GCA_036563365.1 Thermomicrobiales bacterium | reverse complement strand
GCGATGCTAACGACTTCCTACCCGCTCTATCCCGGCGACACCACCGCCCCATTCATCGAAGAACTCGCGGCGCATATCGCCGACCTGGGGCATGAGGTGGCGCTGACGCTGCCCGCCCACCCGCGCTTGCGGCGTGGTCCGCAGGAGCGCGGGGTCAGACTCTACCCATTCCGCTATGCGCCCGGCATCCGTCGCCTCCAGGTGTGGGGCTACGCCTCTTCGCTGAGCGGCGATGTCGGGCTCAAGGGGGCCGCCTATGCCGCCGCGCCGCTGGCCCTCGCCGCCTCGACGATCGCGACAGCCCGTCTCGTGCGTCGCCTGCGGCCCGATCTGGTGGTGGCGCACTGGGTCATCCCCAATGGCCCACCGGCGGCGCTGATCGCACGACTGACGGATCGACCGCTGGTGGTCAGCCTCCACGGCTCGGACGTGTTCCTGGCCGAGCGCAAAGCGATCATCGGACGGGGGGCGCGGGCCGTGTTCGGCACTGCCGCCGCCGTCACCGCGTGCAGCCCCGACCTCGCGGCACGCGCCACCAAACTCGGTGCCAACCCGGCGCAGACGGCGACGATCCCCTATGGTGTCGATCCGACCCGCTTCCGCCCCGCCACACCGGACGAGCGGGCCGCCATACGCCGCGAGCTCGGCCTGCGCGACGACGAGCGGCTGGTGCTGACCGGTGGGCGCTTGGTCCACAAGAAAGGGATCGACGTCGCGATCGACGCCTTCGCGACTGCGGCGGTCCAGGGCGCGGGCGCGTCACGGTTGGTGATCTTCGGCTACGGCGACCTGCAGGATGCGTTGATGGCCCAGGTCGCACGACTTGGCCTGACCGAGCGCGTCATCTTCGCCGGGAAGATCGAGCGCGACCGCGTCACCGCGCTGTTTGCCGCCGCCGATCTCTTCCTGCTCCCCTCGGTCCACGACCACGCCGGGAATGTTGACGGGTTGCCGAACACGCTGCTCGAAGCGATGGCGACGGGGCTGCCGATCATCGCCTCGAACGTCGTTGGTGTGCCGACGGTGATCGATGACGGCGTCGAGGGTTTACTGGTGCCGGAGCGCGATGTCGCCGCACTCAGCGCGGCGATCGCCGGGCTTCTGCACGCTCCGGCACGCGCGGCGACGCTCGGTGCCGCGGCTCGCTCGCGCGTCGAGCGCGAACTGACCTGGCCGCAGATCGCGCAACGGTATCTCGCGGTCTATCGCGAGGCGTTGGCGCGTCACCACGCGGGAAGCACAGGCGGGCGATGACCCTGCGCCGATCGCGACCGATAACGTCCGGGGCGGCACCGGGGGCAGCATCGACCCATCCGGTCGCGACGAGCCTTGCCACTGAAGTCGCCGGGGCAAAGGGAGGGCGCGCGGTGGTGGGGCCACCGCGCACGATCCGTGCGTTGATGGCCGATCCGTGGCTGGTTGTTATCCTGCTCGTCGCCCTGGCGCTGCGGCTGCTCGTCTGGTGGCTCGCGCCGCATACCGAATGGCTCGGAGACGAGCGCGAGTATTATTCGGCGGCGGCGATTCTGGCCGATGGGCGCGGCTTCGCCTTCTTCGACCAAAGTATCTGGCTTCGTCCGCCGCTGTACATCGTGGGGATCGCCGCCCTCCTGCGCCTCTTCGGGCAAAGCTTAACGCCGGTCTGGCTCATCCAGATCGCGCTCAGCCTGGGGACGGTCGCGCTAGTCTACCTCCTCGGCAACCTCTGGCACGATCGGCGCACGGTGGCGCGGCTCGCGGCGCTCGGTTGCGCCCTCTATCTCCCGTTCGCCGTTTACAGCCGCTTGCTCCTTTCCGAAACCGTCTTCACCTTCCTGATCGTCCTCGCCTTCGTCGCCCTGACGCAACACGCGCGGGGCGGCGGGTGGCTGCCGCTGATCGTAGCGGGCGGCGCGTTCGGCGGCGCGATCCTGACGCGCGGAATCGCCCTCCCCTTCCTCGCCGCGATCCCGCTCTGGGCGCTCGCCCTCCGCGAAGGCCGACGACCGGTCAGTTGGCGCGCTGCCCTCACCCGCAGTGCGGTCGTGATCGGCGTCGCCTTGCTGATCATCGCGCCCTGGACCGTACGCAATGCCCTCGTCTATCACCGCCTGATCCCCGTCGATACGACCGGGGGCTACAATTTTTGGCTTGGCACGTTGCAGGGGCAGAATACCGGCCAGATCGATGCCACCCTGCGCGAGATCCCGAATCAGGGCGATCGTCAGGGCGTGGCCTGGGTGCGCGGCTGGGAGATCGTGCGCGCGGACCCGCTCGGCTACGCGCAGAAGAGTCTGCGCGAAGCGGCCGATCTCTGGCGGATCAATTTCGCCGCCTTCGAGCGCCTGACGCGCGGTTATGGCCTCGGTCGTGTGCCGGTCCCCTGGCTCGGTCTCACCTTCGTCCTCGATGACCTGCTGTACCTGATCGCCCTGCCGCTGGCCGCGCTCGGCTGGATGAACACCGGTCGGCGCGAGGACCGGCGCTTGTTGCTCCTCTGGCTCGGCTGGAACTGCCTCACCGGGGCGCTCTTCTTCGCGATCACCCGCTTCCGCCTGCCGCTGATGCCGTTCGTCTTCATCCTGGCGGCGCGCGGTGCGTTCAGCT
>DATCMP010000348.1:0-2359 GCA_036563365.1 Thermomicrobiales bacterium | reverse complement strand
GTTCGTCGCGGTGCTCAGCGGCTTCACCCCCACAGAGAAGATCGCGCTGCGCCTGGCTACGAGCGAAGCGACACCGCGCATCCTGACGATCCCCGCGATCACGATCGACGGCGCGGGCGGCTATACCCTCGCCATCCCAGCGCTCGGCCTCACCGGGGGTGATTACACCCTCGCGGCGCTCCGCGGGGCGGAAGTCGTCGCGAGCGCGCGCTTCACCGTCGTCGCCGCGCCACGCGCCACGCCGACCCGCCCCGCAGCGACACCGACCCGCCCCGCGCCGACGCAGACAAGGTCACCGATCGTCGGCCCGACCGCGGCACCGGCGCTCCCCACCCCGCCATCTACTGGGAGTGGTGGCTTCCTACCGGGCTTGCCGAACACCGGTGGCGGCGCAGGCGGAGGTTTGGGCGGCACCGTGGCACCCTTGTTGGTCGCGCTCTCTATCCCGCTCGCCACGCTGGCGCTCGTCCAGCGTCGCAGGAAGCGCTACGCGCTGCGTCGGATCACGAACGATCGGGAGCAAAAATCGGGGCCGGAGCGATAGAGACGCCGGAATACGTCGAGGGCGTCCCCCACTCCCGCTATCGAACTTCGCCTCTATGCAAGGAATGAGGATGATGAATCACCGCCTATTACGCTTGTGCTGTACCCTGCTGATCCTCTGCGCGCTGTTCGCCACGAGCGGCTTATCCGCGCTGGCGAAAAACGAGCCGACGATCGCCACGCCGCGCACCTTTCGCTACCATGCCGACATCGCGTTAAACTTGTCGGGCAGCACGGCGACCGGCTATGGCGATGGGGAATTCGATCTCGCCCGCCAGGCGTTTCACCTCACCGTCGTGGCGGAAGAGGATGGAATGCAGATCCGCCAGGAACTGATCCTGGTGAATAATCGCCTCTACATCTACAGCGAGGAACGCCAGCGTTGGGAGTATCTCGATGTGCCCGCAGGCCAGGCACCCGAGGGGCTACCCGCCACGACGCTACCGGCGCTCACGGTGCCCAAACATCCGACCGCCACCTACGAGCGCGTCGGCGAGGAGACGATCGCGGCGGCAACAACGAACAAGTGGCGTGCCGCTGGCCCGTACAACGTCTTGCTGCCGATCCTCTCGCCGCGCACCTTCTCCGGTGTTTTCATCGAGGATACACTGTCAGTTGAAGCATTCATCGGCGCGACCAACAATTATCTCTACCGCTTGAATGTCGATGAAATGGGCACGATCACCGAACTGAGCGATCGCCCCAACCCGCCCGCCACGATCACCAGCAAGCTGACCTACACCTATAGCGACTTCGATCAGCCGGTGACGATCACCGCGCCGGCAGGGGCGGTCCCCGCGCAGACCAGCGTCACCCGCGCCGGGCTCGATCAAGGCACGACTTCGCCCCTGGCACGGGCGGCGCAATTCACGTCGGCAAGTGGTGCGGAACGGATCATCGAAATCTTGCGCCCCGCGGGATTGCCGCGACCGTAGTTGGGCGTTGCGGCAGAAAACTTTATGCTCATCCTCCAGCAAGAACGACCGAGAAAAGCGGCCCTGCTTGCAAACGCAGCAGGGCCGCGATCGAGCGCGATCGGCGTTCTCCGTCGTGACACAAGGAAGTTCACGCCTGGACATCACCACCGGCGTGGCACCACACCACTGTGATGTTCGGCCACCAGCAAAGATTGCCCCGCACCGCCGAGCACCGCCACTGGATGCGCCACGAGACGATCACCCTGGCGACACGCCCATATAGCTGACCGCGATCGAGACGAACGGGCCTGGAAAAGCCCACGGTGCTATACTACGATCCTTCTGGGGAAAACGAAGGGGTAAACCGAGGAGGGGCGCATGGGCCAGCGCCCGGGGCAGCACCAGCACGGGTTCAACCGGGATCAACCGTTGCACCACAGGGATAACGCGACGTGCTAGGTCTCCTCACTCGCCACGGCTACATCGCGATCTGCGTCGCGGTGATCATCGAAGAGCTCGGTATCCCCATGCCGATCCCGACCGATATCCTGATCGTCACCGCGGGCGCGACCGGTGGCAGTTGGGGGCGCTTCTTCATCTGGTTCATCATGCTTTCGTTCGCCTCCGCGACCGGCGCGAGCGGCCTCTACGCCGCCATCCGGCGCGGCGGTCGCCCGCTGGTCGATCGCTTCGGGCGCTACGTCCACCTCGGGCCGAAGGCGTTGGAACGCGGCGAAGCGCTCCTGGCGCGCAGCGGCTGGTTCGGGATCGCGCTCGGTCGCGCCACGCCGGGACTGCGGCTCCCCACGGTGATCGTCTGCGGCCTGCTGGCGGTGCCATATCGCCGCTTCATCAGCGCGCACATCGCCGGGTCGGCAGTCTACATCATCGTCTTCCTG
>DATCMP010000343.1:0-4787 GCA_036563365.1 Thermomicrobiales bacterium | reverse complement strand
GTTCGTCGGATCGATCTGACCGGGGCCAGGGTAGGTGATCGCCGGACCGCTGCCACCGACGATCCCGATCCGCCGCAGTTCGGCCACGAGGTCGGCGGCGCTCGCGTAGAGCGCCGGGGCGAAACCGCGGTCATTGGCCGGGCGGGCACCGCGCGCATAGTTCGCCAACAAGCGATGTTCCGACTCCTCGGCGGCGTACTGGAACATGACCTTGACCAGATCCGGTCGCTGCATCGCCGTGAAGGTATTCATCGCCGCGATCCCCAGGGCCGTCTCGCGCGTCTCCTCCTCCACCAGCGCCGTGAAGAACTTGTCGTAATCGCTCACCAGGGCCGGGTCGGGCAAGGTGAAGGTCGTGGTTAGCGGCTTGCCGCCCGCCTGCGTGAAGAAGTCGAGGTGGAACTGTTCCTGGGCGCGCGCCGCTTCGAGGACCGCCAGGACGTTCGCCGGGACGGGCTTACTGAACCTGCCCTGCCTGATGTTGTCGATTCCGTAGCCGAGAAAGGTCACACCGAAGTGCTCGACCGTGACTGTGATATCCAGAATATCCTGGACCGTCTCTGCGGCGGCTGCTGCTTCGCGCAGCAGGCCAGCCTGGCTCATCCACAGGGCCGCACCAGCGGCCCCCGCCGCCTTGAACAGGGTACGCCGCGAGACCTCGGCCTGCAAAAAGTGCTCGAAGATAGTCGTATCGGAATTGTTCAGTTGCTCCACCGTCGGGGCTCCTCTCTCCGTCACATCGCACACAGCGACATCGTTACATCGCACATCGTGACACTATCGCGCTGCCGCACCATCCGGAACGGGGCGCGACACCACCTAAGGGACCAGATTGGTGACGCTGGTGGTATCGATCGCGCCCGGCCCGGGGAAGGTGATCTGCGCGCCGCTGCCGCCGATGAAGCCGAGTTGCTGCAACGCCGCCGCTGCCTCGCCCACGCTGGCGAATGGTGCTTTCTCGAACGCGACATCGTTCGGCGTACCCTTCAGGACACCAGCCTCGATCGCGTAGAAGCGTACCCCCGCGCGGTGCTCGGCCTCGACCGCGCCGATCTGCAAGGCCACCTGGGCATACTTCGCCTCACCCAGGATAGCGAATTCCTGCGCGGCGGCGATATAGGCGGCGATGAAGGCTTCCTCCAGGACCACGAGGGTGGAGAGGAACGTCGGGACGTCCGTGACGATCTTCGGATCGGGGATCGTGAAGGTGGTCGTGAGGGGCTTCGCGCCCGCGCTGATCAGGAAATCGTAGTGCGCCCGCTCCGCCGCGCGTGCCGCGCGCAACGTCTGCTGCTGCTCGGCGTTGAGGGCGAGCAGCCCCTTGGCCGCGTTATCGAGCGCCCCCCCGAGCGCAGTGACGGCGAATGCCTCGGCGGTCACCGCGATGTTGATGATGTCCTGCAAGCTCTCGCAAGCCGCCGCTTGCTGCTGCCCGGATGAGGCCAACGTCCCCCCTGTGCTCAACGCTGCCATACTGCTGCACTCCTCTTCGCTCCGCCGCCCCACACCGAGACAGCCGCCAAACACGCCCCACACTGGGCCAATACGGGGGATAGGGCACCGGCTACCGGTATCAAGGCCGTAGCCACGCTCCACCGTGAACAACGCGGCCAATCTTTGCATTTCTTGTGCCATTATCGGCCAAGAGTGGGTAGACAAGGTAAACAACCATCGTGCGGATAGACGAGAAGCGCGGTTATGGCGAGGGGGGCAACAAGATTAAGGCAGGAGGAAAGGAGGAAAGGGAGGCGACATCGTGCCGCCTTGGTGCCGCAAATAGTCGCTCTCGCCGCAACCGGCGCGGGCTCAGGCCAGTCGATAGCGCGCTACCGCCTCGCGATCGAATGCAATGCCGAGCCCGGGCCGGTCGGGGACGGTCACGCAGCCGTCGGTGACCGTGAGCGGTTCTTCGAGGAGGGGCACGGCCCAGGTGACGAACTCGAGCGGGCCGGGGAAGCGGCTGGCCGCGAGGAGATGGACGCTCACCTCCGGGAAGAGATGCGACGTGATCGGCACACGGTACGCCTCGGCGAGGGCGCTGGCGGCGATCCAGCCGGTCACGCCGCCGATCCGCTGAATATCGGGCATCAGCGTGGCGACCGCCCCGAGATCGAGGAGCGTTCGCAGACCATCGAGCCCGTAGGCGTTCTCCCCGGCGGTGATCGGCGTCGCCAACTCGCCCCGCAGCGCGGCGAGCCCGGCGACATCCTCCGCCGCCAGCGGCTCCTCCAGCCAGGTCACGTTCCAGTCGGTCAGGCGACGACCGTAGGCCCGCGCCCGCTCGCGCCCCCAGCCCTGGTTGACATCGACCATCAGGCCGACGCGCTCACCGACCACGCGCCGGGTTTCCGCCAGGGTCGCGATATCGTCTTCCGGGTTGCGCCGCCCGAAGCGGAGCTTGATCGTGTCGAAACCCTGGTCGGCGAATCCCGCCGCCTCGGCGGCGACGGCGGCAGGATCGTCGTGCAACCAGCAGCCATCGCTGGCATAGGCGGGCAAGGTCGTGCGCCGGGTGCCGAGCAGGCGATGGAGCGGCACGCCGAGCAGCTTGCCCTGCAAGTCCCAGAGCGCGATGTCGATCGCGGAGAGCGCGAACATAGCGATCCCGTTGTGGCCGCTGAGGGTCGTCAGGGTCCACATCCGGTCCCAGGCTGCCCCCACCCGCGTCGCATCGGCCCCGCGCAACCCCTCCGCGAGTTCGCCGACCATCGCCACGACCGCCGTCGCCTTGCCGGGCGTGAACCCGGCGACATACGCGATCCCGCTCGGCCCTTCGTCGGTCTGCACCTCGACCAGCACATTGATCACCCGGTCGGCGACGCGGACCGCCGAGCGGATCGGGTAACGCGCGGGTACCGAGACAACGGTCGTGGTGATCTCGCCGATGAGCATTGACGTCCCTTTGGTTCCGGCCCTACGCTCCTCCGGGTCTCCCACGGCGTGGCGACGGTGACCGGCTGATGGCTCGACACAGCGATGGGGCGGATCGCTTGCGCGATCGGCCCCATAGTACGATCATCGGCCTCGACGGCACAAACAGGTCTCCGCCGGTCGGCGGATGGTCAGCAATCCCAGTAGGCGTCCGAGATAACCACCGGTACCGATGTTGAAGGTTTCGCCTCGCGGTGCCAGCAGGCCCACATCCGCGAGAAGTACAGCAGCAAAGCGTTATCGTGCATCACTCACCTCTCCTAGCAGTATCCGATCCTACAACGTCCATTGGCGTCAGTCGTAGCCCAGACCCATGTCCCAGGAAGCGGTGTCCCAGTAGGCGTTGTCCCAGTAGCCGTTGTCCCAGTAGCCGTTGTCCCAATACGATTGGTCCCAGTAGCCATTATCCCAGTAGGACTGCGTGAAGCCCACGCCGCTCGACCCTGTGACGACGTTGATGTTGGGCGTGAGCCCCTGGTTGGCCTTCCCGATGACGTTCTTCGGATCCTTGGCCCACAGCGCGGCCTGCTCCGCCGCGACGATCGGCACCCCGTCCGGGCTCCTATACGGGAGGGCCTTGTTCTGGAGGAGCCACTTGATCTGGTCAGGCGTCAGACCCGGGAAGCGCGACCGCAACAGGGCCACCACCCCGGCCACGACCGGCGCGGACATCGACGTGCCGGTGAGGCGGATATGCCCGTCGGCGGTGAGCCGCTCGGGGTAGAGCCGGGCGATCTCGCAGTTCGCTGAGGCGAGGGCACTGTAAATCTGCCGCCCTGGCGCGACGATATCCGGCTTGTAGACGCCGTCCTGCGTCTTGCCCCGGCCGCTGAACACGGTCAGCTGGTCGTTGCCAACCTTCTCGTCGTTGATCTCGTCTGTCGCCCCGGCGGTGATGACGTAGGGATCGTTGGACGGCGGGTACCAGGTGGCGTCCGGGGCGGTGCCACGGTTGCCGGCGGCGCAGACGACCACAATCCCCGCGAACCAGAGTTGCTCCACGGCGGCGCAGACCGCGCTCGTCTTGTAGCTCTCCGGCGTGCCGACCGTGACCGAGAGGTTGACCACCTTGATCGGCCCGGAGCCGCCGTAACCCGCGCGATTGTCGTAGAGCCATTGCAGGCCGCGCAGGAGATCGGCGGTGGTCGCCGTGCCCCGATCGTCGGCGATCTTGGCGCTGATCAGCGTGGCATCGGGCGCGACGCCGACATAGGTGCCGGCGGCGTTGCACCCTTTGATGATCCCGGCGACGTGCGTGCCGTGCCCGTGGGCGTCGGCGACCGAACCGGTCCGATTGTTGAGATTGACCGGGATCACGCCCGCCCCGAAGTCGCCGCCGACGGTCAGTCCGGTGTCGAGGACGGCGACGGTGACGCCCGCGCCGGTGGTGCCAAAATCCTTGTTCGTCCACACCCTGTCGGCGTTGACGGTGCGCGGATAGGTCGTCTTCAGTTTCGACGGATCGGGCGGGGTGAGGGCGTGGCGCTGCACGGTCGCGTTCGGCCCGATGTAGAGCACATCTTTACGCTTCGCCACCTTGGGGAGCTTGCCCTGCTTGATGCGCATGTGGTGCGCCTTGACCAGGCCGAACTCTTCCAGATCTTCGCCCTCGCCAGCGGCGGCGATGTCCCCGCCTTTGTCCCCCTTGCGGACCTTCTGGACGATGACATCGACCTTCTTATCCGGCTCGACCATCGCGCCGTACTGCAATGACGGGTGCAGCGGCAACGTGGGATCGAGTGCGGCGAGGCCCGGTTGGGCCGCCCCGGCCTCCGTGACGAGGGGTGGCAGGCCGGTGGCGCTCAGCCCCAGCCCCAGTGCCACCAGCTTGTTGAACTCGCGGCGAGACAGTCGCA
>DATCMP010000339.1:0-8379 GCA_036563365.1 Thermomicrobiales bacterium | reverse complement strand
GCGCCTCCTCTCGAAATTGGAGAAGGGGCAGCGCCCGGGGCCGGAAGCGTCGATCTCGAAGCTCTACTACTCCGAACTGGACAAGCGGGCGCAAGAACTGATGCAGGAGATACTCGGCCCGTTCGGCCAACTCTTCACCGGCACGCCCGCCGAGCTGGCGCTGACGAGCGACGAGGATGGCGAGGGCGGGAGTTGGGTCTATTCGTTCGTCTGGTCGCGCGCCGGCACGATCTACGCCGGCTCGAACGAAATCCAGAAGAATATCATCGGCGAACGGGTGCTCGGTCTGCCGAAGGAAGTTCGGGCGGATCGGCAGGCGTTGAAGAAGTCGTGAGTCGTGGGTCGTGGGTCGTGGGTCGTGAGAGGGTACGAAGTACGCCGTGGTGGCGATGTTGCTCCATCACTGGCTACTGGCTACTAATTGCTGGCTACTCGCACACGACTCACAATCCATGACTCACGACCCGGAGGTAACAATGGACTTCGATTTCAGCGAAGAACAAGGGATGCTGCGCGACGTGACGCGGGAGTTCCTGACGGAGCAGTGCTCGCCGGAGCACGCGCGCAAGATGTTCGATGACCCGCGCGGCTATGACCCGAAGGTGTACCGGCAAATGGCCGATCTGGGTTTGCTCGGCTTGCCGTTCGCCGAGGAATACGGCGGCGCGGGGCTCGGGATGGTCGATCTGGCCGTCATCATGGAGGAGATGGGTCGAGTCGCTTATCCGGGGCCGTACTTCGCCGGAGTTGTGCTGGTCGGCGGGGTGATCGCGGCATCCGGCGACGAGCGGGCGATGGCGCGTTATCTGCCCGGTATCGCCACCGGCGAACTGACCGCCTCCCTGGCCTTCCTCGAAAGTTCGATCGGCTGGGGACCGGAGGCGATCAAGTTGCGCGCGGCTGCCGATGCCGATGACTATCGGCTGAGCGGCGTGAAGCGGCTCGTGCCGTTTGGCGCGGCGGTGGACACGATCGTGGTCGTGGCGCGCGAGGGTGACGGGTCTGGGCCGGAAGGGATCACGCTGCTGGCGGTGCCGCGCGAGACGGCGGGGCTGACGATCGAGCCGAACGAAAGCCTCGACATGAACGAGAAGATCGCGACGCTGCGCTTCGACAACGTCCAGGTGCCGCGCGAGAACCTGATCGGCGCGGCGAGCGCGGGGTGGTCGGCGGTGGAGCAGGCGTTGCGGCGCGCTCAGGTGGCGGCGGCGGCGGAGATGCTCGGGGCGTCGCGCAAGGCGCTGGAGATGAGCGTCGATTACGCCAAGGTGCGCGAGCAGTTCGGCCAGCCGATCGGCTCGTTCCAGGCGATCAAACACCGCCTCTCGGAGATGCTGGAAGCGGCAGAGAACGCGACCGCCGCCGTCTACTACGCCGCATGGGCGCTTGACGCCGACGCACCGGACGCGACGCTGGCCGCTTCGGTGGCGAAGTCCACGCTGAACGAGGCGTCGCGGATGATCACCGGCGAGGCGATCCAGGTCCACGGCGGGATCGGCTACACCTGGGAATACGACCTCCACCTCTACTGGAAGCGCGCGAAGCATCTGGAGCCGTTGTACGGCGACACCGCCTATCACCGGGAGCGGGCGTTGCAGGAGGTCTTGGCCGGGCGCGTCTCCGGTTAAGGGCAGATTTCGCGAGCACTCACAGGCTTGTGTGCGTCGGCCGAGCCTGCCCCGCCGCCGCCGCGCGACCCTCCCCAGAAGGGGGAGGGTGAGGACGAGCGTAAGCGCTTCGAGGGCCGGTGGACCGGGCTACTCGGGGCTGGGCGACTGACGATTGGTGGAGGGACCATGAGCGACGAAGCGGCGACCGTCGAGGAGCGAACCGTCACGAGCGTGGCCGACCTGAAAGGGTTGATCGGGCAGGGCCTGGGCGTGACCGATTGGTTGGAGATCACGCAGGAGCGGGTCAATCTCTTCGCCGACGCCACGGGGGATCATCAATATATCCATGTCGATCCGGAGCGTGCCGCGGGGACGTTCTTCGGCGGGACGGTCGCGCATGGTTATTTGACGCTGTCGCTCATCCCGATGCTGAGCGGGATGCGACAGGGCGTCAAAATTCAGCTCGGCGGGCGGATGGGGGTCAATTATGGCCTGAATAAGGTCCGTTTCACCTCGCCGGTGCGGGTTGGCAAGCGGATCAGGATGCGGGTCAAGCTGCTGGCGGTCGACGAGATCGGCACGCAGGCGGTGCAGATGACGAACCTCTGTACGATCGAGGTGGAGGGCGAGGAACGACCTGCCTGCATCGCGGAGACGGTCAGTCGGACCTATTTTTAGGGGTCGGGGGGCGAGTTCGGGTAAGCCGTGGCCAGACCCTTTCCCCCGCTCCACCGCTGCCGCAGCGACCCCCCTCTGAAGCGGGGGGGTGCAACGCGGAAGTTAGGTAAGCGGGTGGCGGGTCGGTCGGTGGTGAGGGCCGCGTTCCGGTAGGGGAGGGGGTGGGCGATGCAGTCGGCGCAGACGATCGGGATGGGTGCGACGGGGGATGCGCGTCAGGCACCGGGGGCGTTCGCGGGGGCGATGCGGAGCCTGCTTCACCCGCAGCGGATCGCGATCGTCGGGGCGACGCCGAAGGCCGGTTTTGCCACGAGTATCCTGACCGGCCTGGTGCGTTGCGGCTTTGAAGGGACGATCTACCCGGTCACGCCGCGCTACGACGAGGTCCACGGTCTCCGGGCCTATCCGACCCTCTCGGCGATCCCCGGTGGTGCCGATTTGGCGATCGTGGTCGTGCCGAATCATCTGGTCCCCGAAGTGCTGGATGACTGCGCCCGTGCCGGTGTCGGCGCGATCAATATCATCACCAGCGGTTTCGGCGAGCAACAGGAGGATGCGGGCGGCGCGGCGCGGCAGGCGGCGATCGGTGACTTTGCGCGGCGGACAGGGATCCGCGTCGTCGGGCCGAACTGCCTGGGCAATATCAGCGTCCCCGCGAAGATGACCGCGTCGAGCGGTCCTTATCCGATCCTGCGGCGCGGCGGGATCGCGCTGGCCCTCCAGAGCGGCCTGATCGCCTACAGCATCATCCTCCCGGCGCACGATCGCGGCATGGGCTTCTCATACGTCGTGACCCTCGGCAACGAGGCCGATGTCGATGTGGCCGACATGATCCGCTATTACGCCGACGACGAGGAGACGCGCGTGATCGGCTGCTTCGTGGAGCAGTTCCGGACGCCCGAGAAATTTTTGGCTGCGGCGGAATTGGCGGCGGAACGCCAGAAACCGCTGGTGATGCTGAAGATCGGGCGCTCGGAGGGGGGGCGTCGCACGGCGCTGGCCCATACCGGCTCGCTCGTCGGCTCGGACGGGATCGCCGATGCGGTGATGCGGCAGTACGGGATCACCCGGGTCCACAACCTCGATCAGATGGCCGAGACGCTGGCGATCTTCCACAGCAAAAAGCTCCCGCGCGGGCGGGGGGTCGCTTCGGCGTTCGTATCGGGCGGGGCGGCGGGGCTGACCGCCGATCTCGGGGCCGAATGCGGGCTCGATTTCCCCACGCTCGCGCCGCAGACCGTCGCGCGCCTGAACACGATCATCCCGGCGTTCGGGACGGTGGGGAACCCGCTCGACTACACCGGCCAGGCGGCGCAGCAGCCGGAGATCCTGGAAGGATCGCTGGCGGCCCTCGCCGAGGACCCGAATATCCACACGATCATCTACGGGCGGGCCTTCCCCGCCAAGATGGATCGCGCCGATGCCTCCGGCAAGGTGATCTGGCAGATGCCGGAGCAATATCCGGACAAGGTCTTCCTGGTGATGTCGCTCGTCGCGGGCGAGACCAAGGCGAGCGCGAGTCAGACCGCGATGCCCGCCGACCCGGCGACCGAACTCGACGGTATCCCCTTCCTACAAGGAACCGAGAATAGTCTTAAGGCGGTCGCGTCGCTGATCGACTACGCCGAGTTTCAGCGGGTACGCGCCAGTGAACCGCGCGGCCATGCCGGGGTGAGCGCCCTCGCCGATCAGGCACGCGCGCTCGTGCGCGCCGCTGGCGACCATCCGCTCGTGGAGCGCGAGGCGAAGGCGTTGCTGGCCCTCTATGGTATCCCGACCGTGCGCGAGACGCTGACGACGACACCCGAAGGGGCGGTCGCGGCTGCACGGGCGATCGGCTATCCGGTCGTCTTGAAGATCGAATCACCCGACTTACCGCACAAAACCGAGGCTGGCGGCGTCCTCCTCGGCCTCGCGGACGACGAGGCGGTGCGCGCGGGCTACGAGCAGATCATGGCGCGGGCGCACGCCTACAAGCCGGAGGCGGCGCTGGCCGGGGTGCTGGTGCAGGAGATGGTGACCGGCGGTCAAGAACTCATCCTCGGGATGACGCAGGATCCTTCCTTCGGCCCGGCGGTCGCGGTCGGACTCGGCGGGATCTTCGTGGAGGTGCTGCAGGACGTCGCCCTCGGGATGCCGCCCCTGACGGCGCACGATTGCCGCGCGATGCTCGGGCGTTTGCGCGGGGCGGCGATCCTCGATGGCAGCGGGTCGCGCGGTCGCGGCGCGGTCGATACCGAGGCGGTCGTGCAGATCCTTTCCCGCTTCGCGCAACTCTGCCTTGATCTGCGCGACGAGGTGGCCGAGATCGACATCAACCCGCTAATGGTCCTGCCGGTCGGGCAAGGGGCGCGGGTGGTCGATTGCCTGATCGTACCGAATGCCGCCGTGCGGGCGGTGTCCGATGATGCGGGAATGCCGGTTCATGCCGATTAACGCGCCGGAGCAACTTGGCCGGATCGTCGGGATCTTCGCCGATGTGCATGGCGCGGAGCGTACCCTTGCCCATGCCCTGGCCGATTGCCGGGCAGCCGGTGTCGAGCAGATCGCGTTGCTCGGTGACCTCTTCGATCGCGAAGAACAGGCCGACGCGTGCGCGCGAGCCCTGGCCGAGTGGCCGACCATCGGAGTCTGGGGGAATCACGAGCGGGAGATCGTGCAGCGTGCCGCCGATCACGGTCGATTGGCGCGGGCGACGGTCCGGTTGCTGACCGGACTCGCGGAAGAGCTCTTCGTGGACGATGTGTGTTTGATCCATGAGGCACCCCAGTGGGGCCGCGCTGCCACGCTCGCCCGACTCGCCTCGCCGATGGCGCCGAGTGCGTCACCCCCCGAGCCTGGTGCGGCGCGGATCACCTTCGCCGGTCATACCCACCACCGCGCCGCCCGCGATGAACGCGGGCCGCTCGACCTCGGACGTGGCGTACTGACGCTCGCTCAGAATCGGCGCTACCTGATCAATCCCGGTGCGTTGCTCGCGGGCCAATACGCGATCTGGAACCGGGAAACGGACGTGGTGAGATTTTGCCAAACCGGTTGAAAGTACGAAGTACGAACTACGAAGTACGAACTGGTGGGTGCGGAGATGATACGACCGACCTGCCTTCCCGATCCTAGTTCGTAGTTCGTAGTTCGTACTTGATGGAGGGGGTAAGTAATGGCACTACCACTCAAGATCGGGGTGCATCTGCCGTTCAGTGAGCGGCAGATGCAAGGGGTGACGCCGCGCTGGCAGGACATCGTCGCGATCGCGCGGCGGGCGGAGGATGTCGGCTTCGACTCGATCTGGATCGCCGATCATCTCCTGTTCCGCTTCGAGGGGATCGAACCGCGCGGCGGCTATGAATGCCTGTCGCTCCTCTCGGCGCTGGCGGCGTCGACAAGTCGGGTCGAACTCGGCACGCTCGTCGTCTGCACCAGTTTCCGCAATCCGGCGTTGCTCGCGAAGATCGCCGATACGGTCGATGAGATCAGCGGCGGGCGGCTGATCCTGGGGGTTGGGGCGGGTTACCATGAGCCGGAATATCGCGCGTTCGGCTATCCATACGATCATCGCGTCAGCCGCTTCGAGGAGGCGTTGCAGATCATCGTGCCCTTGCTGAAGACCGGGCAGGTTGATTTCGAGGGTACGTTTTATCAGGCGCGGGATTGCGAACTGCGACCGCGTGGGCCGCGCGCGAGCGGCCCGCCGATCATGATCGGGACGAAGGGCGCGCGGATGTTGCGGTTGACGGCGCAATACGCCGACCTCTGGAATGGCTGGGTCGCGTTCGACAAGAGCAGCCCCGCCGAGGTGCCGCCGCTGCGCGAGTTGGTGGACGCCGCCTGCCGCGATGTTGGCCGCGACCCCGCGACGCTCGGACGGACGATGACCGTGCTGGTCGATTTCGTCGGCACGCCCGATCTCGCCGCGCGGGTGATCCGCCCCGACTCCAACCCCGAGCCGATCGTCGGTTCGCCCGCCGAGATCGCCCGCGCCCTCCGCGCCTTCACCGCCGAAGGTATCTCGCATATTCAGGTCGTTTTGCAGCCGAATACCCTTGAAGGGATCGAGCGTTTCGCGCCGGTGATCGAGGAGTTGGGGCGAGCAGCCGGGAATCAGTAGCCAGGGTGGTGACGCGATCGGTTGTCCATATGGCTGAACAGCGAACGCGATCAACGAGCACCTGACTACCAACTACCGACTACCGACTACCGCAAACGGAGTGAGCGATGAACAAACTTGCAGGCAGGGTCGCGCTGGTTACCGGGGCGGGGCGCGGGATCGGGCGGGCGGTGGCGCAACTGCTGGCGCAGGAAGGCGCGGCGGTGGTGATCAACGACCTCGGGGCCGGGCTCGGCGGCGACGGGCAGGATGAGGCGATCGCGACCCAGGCGGCGCGGGCGATCGACCCGAGCGGCGAACGGGTGGTGGCGAATACCGGCTCGGTGTCCGATTACGAGGCGGCGGGCAAGATGGTGCAGCAGGCGATCGATGAGTTCGGTCGGTTGGATATTGTGGTCAATATCGCGGGGATCCTGCGCGACCGGATGATCTACAACATGACGGAAGCCGAGTTTGATGCCGTCACTGCGGTCCATCTGACCGGCACGTTTAACACCTGTCGCCACGCCTCGGTGATCATGCGGAAGCAGGGTCATGGCCGGATCATCAACTTCTCCAGCGTCTCGGCGTGGGGGAGCCCGGGGCAGCCGAACTACGGCGCGGCGAAGTATGGGATCCTCGGTTTCACCGCGACGCTGGCGAACAGCTTGGGACGCTCCGGTGTCACGGCGAACGCGATCCTGCCCTACGCGACGACGCGGATGATCGACTCGACCCCCCGCGGGCGGGCGATCGCCGAAGAACAGGGCAAACCGCCGAGCGAACTGGCGGAGGGGACCGAGGGCGATCCGGCGAATGTCGCGCCGATGGTCGCGTATCTGGCGACGGATGATGCGGCGGGAATCAACGGGCATTTTTTCGGGGTGCGCGGCAACACGATCGCGCTCTACTCGCACTGGGAGTTGGCCGGTGTCCTGCGCGCCGGGCGACGGTGGCAACCCGCCGAGATCGCGGCGGTCTTCCCCGAAACGTTCGGGCAGACAACGACCATCCCCGCGCCGGTGCGGCACCCGGGCGAGGAGCGCCCGTTGAAAGGTGCGGCTGCCCTGCAAGCCGATCCCGCCAGCTGGGAGGAGTTCGCGCCGGGCGTTGAGTTGTGGATGCGGCAGCAGTATTACGGGGCGAAGTAGTCGGTAGCCAGCCATCAGTCGTCAGTGGGGCGTTGGTAGTGAGTGCTGATCTACCAAACCAGGTAGCCCTGCCGGTGAACAACTGACTACCGACTACTGGCTACTGCGAACGGAGTGAGCGCATGGGTACACTCGATGGCAAGGTCGCGCTGGTGACCGGGGCGGGGCGGGGGATCGGGCGGGGGATCGCGCGCTTGCTGGCGCGGGAGGGCGCGGCGATCGTCGTGAACGATCTCGGTTCATCGCTCGATGGGACCGGGGCGGATGTATCGGTCGCGCAGCAAGTGGCGCGGGAGATCGACCCGAGCGGTGAGCGCGCAGTCTTTAACAGCCACTCGGTTTCCGACTTCGACGGTGCCGGGGCGATGGTGCAGCAGGCGATCGATGAGTTCGGCAGGCTCGATATCGTCGTGAATGTCGCCGGGATCCTGCGCGACCGGATGATCTTTAACATGACCCCGGACGAATGGCAGGCGGTGATCGACGTCCACCTCAAGGGAACCTTCAATACCTGCCGCTGGGCGGCGATCCGGTTCCGCGAGCAGGGGACCGGCGGGCGGCTGATCAACTTCTCCTCGTCGTCGGCGTTCGGTGCGGCTGGTCAGCCGAACTACGCGGCGGCAAAGGCCGGGATCATCGGGCTGACGCTGAGTTGCGCGAACGCCCTGTCGCGTTACGGCGTGACCGCGAACGCGATCCTACCGGGGGCGGCGACGCGGATGATCGACTCGATCCCGCGGGCGCGCGAGGCGGCGCTGGCCGAGAGCGGCAAGCTGCCGAGCGAGCAGGCGGTGGGGACCGAGCGCGACCCGGATAACGTCGCGCCGATCGTCGCCTACCTGGCGAGTGACGCGGC
>DATCMP010000337.1:0-16889 GCA_036563365.1 Thermomicrobiales bacterium | reverse complement strand
GGCTGACGCAGGACTCGTGGGAGCCGGGGCCATACGCCCGCCTCGTCCCCAAGCTCTTCGAGCATCTGCGCGCGACGGTCGGCTGGGAGATCGAGCTGCTGCACGACATCCACGAACGGATCCCACCGATCACCGCGATCGGGATGGCGAAGGAGTTGGAGCAATACAAACTCTTCTTCCTCGAAGACCCGTTCGCGCCCGAGGACAACGGCTATTTCCGCCTCCTGCGCGAGCAGACGGCGATCCCGATCGCGATGGGCGAACTCTACGTCAACGTGCAGGAATACCTGCCGCTGATCAAGGATCGCCTGATCGACTTCATCCGCGTCCACATCTCCGACATCGGCGGCCTGAGCCCGGCGCGCAAGCTCGCCACCCTCTGCGAATACTTCGGCGTCCGCACCGCGTGGCACGGCCCCGGCGACGTCTCCCCGGTCGGCCACGCGATCAATCTGCACCTCGACCTCGCCGCCTACAACTTCGGCATTCAGGAGGCGAACCTCTTCTCCGACCGCCTGCGCGAGGTTTTCCCCGGCACGCCGGAGTACCACGACGGCGCGATGTGGGCCAACGACAAGCCCGGACACGGCGTCGATATCGATGAAACACTCGCCGCCAAGTACCCCTTCCCCGAGCACCCGCTGAACGGTGCGTGGCCGGAAGTGCGCCGCAGCGACGGCACGGTCGTCAGGCCGTAGGGCGAAGAATGGCTGGCGGTTGAACGTTGCGACCCGGCACGGGGTTCAACCGCCAGCCTCGTCCTACCTGAAGTCAGAGGAGACAGCCACAATGCCGCAAACTATTCGCGTCGGGGTCATCGGCACCGGCGTCGGGGTGGCCCATATCGAGGCGTTCAGCCAACTCCCGGATGTCACGGTCACGGCGGTCTGCTCCGCCCGCGAGACTCGCGCCCGGGAGATCGCCGCCCGCTTCGGAATCCCGCTGGCGACCGCCGACTACCGTGACGTGCTGCGCGCGGAGGTCGATGCGATCGTCATCGCCACCCCGCCGGCGCTGCACCTGTCGATGGGATTGGACACCCTGGCGGCGGGTAAACACCTCCTCTGCGAAAAGCCGCTCACGCTGACCCTCGCCGAAGCGATCACCTTGCGGGATGCCGCCCGCGCCGCCGGCGTTGTCCACATGATCAATCACCACATGCGCTTCAACGCCCCGTTCGCCCGCGTCAAGGAATTGGCCGACGAGGGGTATCTCGGGCGGTTGGCCCTGGCCGACGCGCGGATCGCGATGAACCCGATCGACTACCTCCGCTCGCCGGGCTGGAGCGACAGCAAGGCGGGGTGGTTCACCGATGCGGCGCAACTCGGCGGGCTGATGGTCGGCTCGGCGGGGCCGCATCTCGCCGACTTCCTCCTCTGGTACGGCGGGCCGATCGTCGAGGTCGCGACGCGCACAGCGGTATCGCGCACGGAGATCCCGCTGGCCAACGGGGAAGTCGTCCACAATGTCAGCAGCGAGGATACCTTCGTGACGATGGTGCGCTTCGCTGGTGGTGGGATAGGGACGGTGCGCGGGATCCCGATCGCCAACCACGGCGGCGGCGGTTTCGGCCTCGAACTCTATGGCACCGCCGGAACCCTGATCATCGAGGGCGGAACGTTGCGTGGGGCGACCGCGGCGGAGGGTGCCCCCAAGCAGCTACCGGTCCCCGCCGATGCGCCGCAGGATCGCGTGGCGATCGCCGCGCGCTTCGTCCAGGCGATCCGCGACGGCGGACCCTCGCCTACCCCGTCGTTCGATGACGGCGTGGCGGTGCAAGCGCTGTTGGATGCGTGCGCGGCAGCATCGCAGGGCGTGGGTTGGGTTCGCGTGCCAACGCCCGACTGATCGGCTGGGGTCCGTCACCACGAATCGGTCTGACGGCGCGCGGGGGCAAGTCGGCACATCGCCCGCGGCACCGGTGCCTCAGTGGGCCAACGTCCACGCCACGCCCACCTCCACGGCGATCCGGCGCAGATCGGCGAGCGTGACGGCGTTGAGCGGGATACCGTCGCGCAAATAATCGCGGCGGGTTCGCCATTCCTTCTCGCCGGGAGCATAGATCTGGTCGACGCCGGGTGCCAGGCGACAGGCGTGAATCTGGCGGATCGCCCCATCGACACGCGCCTTAAAACGGTCGATCTCCTCGAATGCTCCGACGCGGATCGCCAGGACGAAATGCCCGTCCTGACCGGCGCGCGGCCCGTTCTCCATGTCGCCGAGCTCGGTGCCATACGCCGCACCGGAGAGAACCGAGGAGAGGAGGCCCATGATTAACGCCAGGCCGGTCCCCTTGAACCCGCCTATCGGCATCAACAAACCATCGAGTGCGGCGGCGGGATCGACGGTCGGGCGACCGTCGCGGTCGAGCGCCCAGCCCGGCGGCAAGGTGAGCCCTTTTTGCTGGTAGACACGCAGCTTCCCGTGGGCGGATCCGCTGAATGCGGCGTCATAGACGATCGGCGGCTCCGCGCCAGCCGGGATCCCGATCCCGAGCGGATTGATCCCCAGCAGGCGCTCGGCCCCGCCCCAAGGGGCCATCGTCGGCAGGGCATTGGTCGTGACAAGGCCGATCATATCCCGCTCGGTCGCGCGGATCACGTAGGGGGCCAGCGCACCGCAGTGATTGCTCCCCCGGATCGCGACAGCGGCGATCCCGCTCGTCTCGGCACGCGCGAGCGCCTGGGTCATCGCGAAGTCCATCCCGATCTGGCCCATGCTGTTGCCGCCATCGACGACCAAACAGGCACCGGCATCGCGCACGATACCGGGTCGCCCCTGCGGGTCCACCCCGCCGCGCGTCAGCTTGCCGACGTATTCCGGCACGCGCAACACCCCGTGCGAGTGGACCCCGCCGAGATCGGCCGCGACCAGCGACCCCGCCAGCAACGTCGCATCGCGCTCGCCCATCCCGGTACGCCTGAAGATCGCCGTGACCAGTTGGGCAAGCGCACCATCATCGACCCGCGTTTCCGTCTCGACAAACATCCCCACCCCCAGTGTGCTTCCCGGCCACACTTCCCACGTATGCACCCCTCCGCGCGGCTGGCGGCGCAACATGCCATCCCATCCTGCGCCAATCGCGGCGCTTGTCAAGTGATACCGGCGATCGGTAGCCGACACGCAGCGAGCGGGTTGTAGCGCCGCATGACCGTTCACCCTTGAGACACCGTTGAACGAGCCCACCAGCTATCACTTGGCCGCCATCCATTACCGTCTGCTGACTACCGATGACGCAAGGGCTATACTAACGCCCGATACACGAAAAGAGGAAAGTGGGGACGGCAGGAGCAGGGGCGTGACAGAAGTACCGTTGGCACCGATCCCCCGCTCGACGATCACCGATCAGATAGTCGAGCGGATCACGGCCTTCATCCTCGATGAACGGCTCCGGCCTGGCGACAAGCTCCCGTCGGAGCGGGAGTTGATGGTGCGCCTCGGGGTCGGGCGCTCGTCATTGCGGGAGGCGATCAAGACCCTCAGCGCAATCGGCATCGTGGTCGTGCAGATCGGCGATGGGATGTATGTCGGGAGCGGGCAGTCGGCAATCCTCACGAAGCCGCTCTCCTGGGGTCTGCTGATCGGCGAGCATACCGTCCGCGAGGTCGTCGAAGCACGCTTCCTCGTCGAGACGGAACTCTGCGCGCTGGCGGCGGAACGCGCGACCGATGACGATCTGAACGCAATCGGCGCGCTACTCGACGCGATGCGCGCGGGCAGCGACGATGCCGATGCCTTCACCCAGGCCGATCAGGAGTTCCACCTGGCGATCGCCGCCGCCGCGCGCAACGGCGTCCTCTACCATGTTCTCGATATGCTGCGACACATCGTGCGCGTCTGGATGTTCAAGACGTTCGTCGACGATCCGGTGCGCCATACCGGGATCATCGATCACGAGCGGATCGCGGCGGCGCTGCGCGCTCACGATCCCGCAGCGGCCCGCGCCGCGATGGGCGAGCACCTGACCAGCGCCGGGAATAGGCTGTTGGCGCTGCTGGCGGAATTGGCCGCGACAGAAGCGGCGGAAGCGGCGCTCGCCGCCGAGGTACTGGACGAGGTCGAGAAAGAATCGCTGACGCTGACAGAAATATGAGTGCCGGAGAGTCCGGCACCGCACCACCATCAGCGGCGCGTAGTTTGCGCCGCACACGGATCGATGACCGCCCGCATCCGTAGCAATTTCGGCGCATCGATCACCGCGGAGGCGCAGGCTATCTTGCTGCAAGCGGCTCGATCTTACGCTCGTGCAACAACTATGGTACAGTGGTTTTGCGTGAAGGCGCAGCAGAAAGGACGAAACCAATGGCACAGGGAACAATCCGCAGTATCCGTGACGATCGTGGTTTTGGCTTCATCCGCCCGGATGGCGGCACCAAGGACATTTTCTTCCATAGTAGCGCAGTCGAGGACCGACAATTCGATCAGCTGCGCGAAGGTCAGCGGGTCGAATTCGAGGCCGGAACCGACCCGCGCAACCCGGATCGTGAGCGAGCCGAAAACGTCCGGCTGATCGCCGAATAATACCGTTTATCCACAGGCCAACCAGCAGCAACCGCATCGCACCTTCACTGTCACGCACCCGCCGCAGCAGCCGCTGCGGCGGGTGCGTGTCTGCGCCCCCCTCATGCGATAATTGGTTGATAGGCGGTGGCGGCCACAGGGAGGCGAAGCGGTGATAGCGCAGCCGGTAGCGATCAGCACCAGTGTCGGACTGAACGACGACGATCTTCAGGCAGTCAGGGCGTTACTCGCGCGGTCCAACGCCGACGATGGGACGGAATTGCTCCTGGCCCTGAAATCAACGAAGAGCGGCGACGACAATCTGCCGCTCTACCTGCTGATCCGCGATGGAGACACGCTGATCGGTGTCGCGGAATTGATCGGGTATCGCGAGATCGAAGGTACCATCATCATCGCGCCCGAGCGGCGGCGGCAAGGATTGGGGCGCCGACTGGTGACGCTCGCGGGGCAGGAACTCGCGGAGCGCGAACTCACCGATTGGCTCCTGGTCTGTGACGAGGCGTTCCCCGGTGGCGCGGCCTTCGCCCGCGCGTTCGGCGGTGAGCGCGCTTACTTCGAGCATCGACTGACCCTCGACCCGGCGCTGGTCCAGCCGATCAAGCCACAGACTGAGCGCATCACCATCCGGCAAGCGGAGCGGACAGAAGCGTCGGCAATCATCGCGATCACCGCCGAGGCGTTCGGCGATCCCCCCGCCGAGGTGGGCAAATGGATCGGGAACGATCTCGACCGGACCGATCGCCGCTGGTTCGTGGCGACGCATGACGGTGAACCGCTCGGCAGCCTGCGCGTGGTCGACGTCGATGGCGGGGTCGACGTCACCGCATTCGGCGTCCTGCCGCAGCATCAGGGGCGCGGCTACGGGCGCGCGATCCTCTCGCACACGATCAGGCATCTTCTCGATCAGGGCGTCACACCGATCAACATCGAGGTCGAGACGGAAAATGCCGTCGCGCTCGGGCTCTACCGCTCCTGTGGTTTCGTGCCGCAGCATACCTATGGGTACTATCGAGTGCCGACCAAGGTGCGGTGAAGATGAACGCGGGTGGGGCAGGCGGCTGAACCCTGCGCCGGGTCACAAGGTTCAGCCGCCTGCCACCCTCACGGCAACCGTCGATCAGCACACATGAGGAGCCCCATGCCCTTAGCACTCCACTTCGATCCCTATGCCGGTATCAGTGCCGCCTCTGCTCTCGGGGCGCTCCTGGATACCGGGCTCTCGCTCGATCGCCTGCGTGCGGAGTTAGCGAAACTCGACCTCGACGGCTGGGCGATCACGGCGGAACGCGCCACCGTCGGCGTCACCGGCACGCGCGTCACGATCACGGTCACCGGCGGGCCGGTGCCGTGGACCCTCGGGCGGGTGCGGGCGCTCCTCGCGGCAAGCACCCTTTCGGATGGGGTTCGAGGGCAGAGCCTGCGCGCATTGCAACACCTCGCCGCCGCGACCGGCGGGGGTACGCCGCGCGATGACGACCCGGCTGGCACGCTCGACACGATCCTGGCGGTGATCGGCGTGATCGCCGGGCTCGAACTCCTCGACGTTACCGAAATATCCACAACCGCCCCGCCACGCGGCGTCGCCGGTAGCCCGGTCACCCCGGCGGCGGCGGCACTGCTGGCGACGGTCGCGACCGAACGTCCGGCGTCATTACGCCTGCGGCAGGTCGGCTACGGCCTTGGCCCGGTCGATCCTGCGGGGCCGCATCCAGCGGCGGTGCGCGTCTGGCTGGGCGAAGCGGAGCGTGGGGCGACGAATTGGCAAACGGTGATCGCCCCGGCCACGATTAACGACGGGGTCGCGGGCGCGCTGGTCCTCGTCCTCGATCGCGCCGACGAAGCCGGGCCGGAATACGAGCGCCTGACCGCCCTCGCCGCCGCCTGGTCCGGCCTACCCGCGCGGCTCAGCGCCGTCACCGGGGCGCGCGACAGCCAGGGGCTGCTGCGCGTCACCGCCGCGATCGAAGCGGCGGTCAACGACGGCGCGCGGCGGATCATCCTGCAGCGACTAGGGCTGGCGACCGACCCCGCGATCGAGGACAGCCTGGTCGGGATCATCCGCTGGGCGCGGGGTCGCTGGCGCGATCTCCAGATCGTCCCGGCGCAGCCGCTACTCACCGGCAAACAACTCGCCTACCGCCTCGCCGGTCGCGCGACGGAAGCGCGGGACGCGGCAATCGCCGGGGCGGGCGGCGACGGAAGCAGCTTCCCCGACCTGGCCGAGACGGCCCTCCTGCTGATCGCCGAGGGAAACGCGGAGGCGGAAGCGAACGCCGAGGCGTATCGCTTGGCCCGCTTGATCTGGGAGGGGCGCGACTGGCGCACGGTCGAGGTCGCGTTCGCCAGCGGGGCGTCGCCGACGATCGCGGCGGGGCTGGCGCGGTGCCAGCAGCTCGGCGCGCAGGCGACGATCGCGCTGCCGCTCCTCGCGCTTGAAGGACCGGCGTATGACAGGTTATCGGCGGCGCTCGATGAGGCGCGGGCGACGATACCGGGGCAGCGTTGCGTGATAGGACGCCCACCCGGGACGGTGGAAGGATTCGCCGCGATTGCTTGGGAGCGGTATCGCGAGGCGAGCGGCTTCCCGATCGGCGACGCTGCGCACGGCCATAGTCATGGGGTCGATGGCAGCCATAGTGGTCTCGTCGCAGTACGCCCGATCTTACCGCCGCGCTATCAGGGCAATGCCACCGTGAATAGTGCCCCGATGGATGGTGCCGCCGATCTCGTCTACGACGACCAGGGACAGGTCGTCTGGGACGATATTTGGGGCGCGTTCTGCGATCTCGCCATCGCCGGTGGCCCACCACATCGCGGCGCGCTCCTCGAAGCGCCGCAACGCGACGAGGTTCAGGCGAATCCGGTGGCCTATGAGCACGTCCTCGATGAACTCGCACGCGGGCTGAAGCAGATCACCGGCTGGCCGATCGTGCGCGACGCCGCCCCCGGCTGGATCGGGCTCGTCTGCCCGGACGAAGATGCGACCGTCTGGATTCTGCGCGCTGTCCTGGTCGAGAATGTCACCGCCCGCCGCGAGGGGATCACCCTCTTCCTCCCCGCCGGGCCGACCTTCCGCCTGAAGTACGAGATCAAGAACGTCATCACCGCCGTCGCCAAGACGCACCACTACTGGACCGAGCACATGGCGGCGTTAGCCGGTGAGGATCTTGCAGCGCCAGCAGCATCGCCCCTCGCCGAGCCATCAGAACCGCCGATCGTGGGCACCGACCCGTCAGTCACCGAGCGCGGCAAACGCCGCTACGAGTACGAATGCCGCGCCTGCGCCACCCGCTTCGATCTGGCACGGTCGGTCGAGGAAGCGGGGCAGCCGCTTCCCTGCCCTTTCTGCGGCGCACCGGCCCGCCGCGTCTTCAGTACGCCGCAACTCCTCTTCAAGGCCGACCCGCGCGACTCCCACCCCGTCTGGCACAACCACGGAGGCTATGGACACGCGCACGCCAAGGGCAAAGGGTTTCATGGGGCAGGGCGATCAGCAGAGAATGGGCGGGGAGAATAGCGTTCAGCGGATGGCTACGCGGGGAATCGCCACGCCTATCTATCCCGCAGCTACGGCTCGCATCCACGATAGAGCAGCTACCAGGCCGCGGCCACCAGCAAGAACCACCAGCAAGAAAAGGATCAGATGGACCGGCTAGACCGCACCCATACCCATGCTGTTCACCCCTCGCCTTGCCAACTCTCAACCTGAGAGAGGGGAGGCTGGCTTCGGCATCACGGGTGTGATCGATTTCTGTTCATGGCCGCCTCAAGAGTGAGGAGGCGGGCCGCACCACGACGGGGGCTTCTGCGCGCGTCGCGAACGTAGTCGGCCTTTCGACGTGGGTGGCCGTTGGCCTGATGGCCAGCCGAAGGCCCCCCACAAAGCCTGCCTTTGCAGGCTGGAGTATGAGCTAGGCAATGCTCCTAATCCGAAACGCCGACGGGCTCTCCATGGAGGGCATCCTGATACGAGTCCGGCGACGCGGTCACGGCCTCCACCAGCGCCCGCCCTACCCCACGCCAGCATGCGGAGCCTTAGCCACGTGCCAGACCGGCGTCAGCGACGCTGCGGTTTAGCGTGGCCTATTGGCCGCGCTTAGTCGGATGATCTCGTCGACGACGCGCGCGAGCGGCGCGGTGGCGTCGATGATCATGCCGTTTTGCGGAATACCTTCTCTCGTGTGATACAAGCGCGCGGTGACCTCCCGTTCCGCTTGTCGTCCGCCCCAGTCGGTGGGGTCCACCGCCACCCGCTCAGCGATCCGCCGGGTCATGGTGGCAAAGTCGACCTCAAGGATGAAAACCCCGTCGAACAAATCGATGAACTTCGCGGAATTCCTGGAACCGCCGCAGAAAAACGTGACCGCCGCATCCCGGTTGGCGACGAAGGCCCGTACTTTCTCGACGTGCCAGATGTGGTGCTCGGAGATGAAGGTGGCCGTGTGCTCGTGCGTGCGGCCCGCCGTCGGGATACCGGTTTCCGGATCACCTTGATAGGCCAATTCCCGGTCACCATGGATCGCATGATAGCCGCGCCGCTGCAGTTCGGTGCAGACCGACGTCTTGCCGGAGCCGGAAACGCCGTCAATCAGATAATTCCTCACGCCCATGGTTGGAGGATACCACCAGCGAGAGGACACCAACAAGGGGCGGGAGGGGTGCTGCCCCCGATGACTCTCGTGGCCGTGTTGCTGGACGTATACCAGGAGCCCCCATAGAGAGCCCATCGGCGCTCCAGTGTAGATTGAGGCAGCTTTTCATAAACATCTCAGCCGCCGCGTGGAGGCTTCGTTGCCCGCAGGCCCGCGCGTCGCGGTAGATGGCGATTGCCTGGTTGATCGCCCCCTCCCAGCCCCTATCGAGTGGCCGTGGTCCGGTGCCGGGTCACAGGGTTCGTGGTCGCATCTTCAATCGGGGGTTGATGTTCTGCGCCATCAGGGAGGTTCAGTCCAACAGCACCCCGCGCCGAGAGGGCGATCACGCGCGCAATCTCCATCAGTCGCCTGACCACCGCCGAACGACGCGCGCTCCGACAACAACGGGTGGTACACTGCGCGTGCGAAATGCGCTTCTCGGCACGGTCCAGCGATCGCGCCCGGCTACTGAGGAGGAAACCATGACCGGCACCAGCACCGTAACCCGACCGGCAATCCCCGCCGCGCTCGAAGAGACGCGGATCGTCGCCATCCTGCGGCGCACCGACGCCTCCCGCGCGATCGAAACCGCCCGCGCCATCCTGGCTGGCGGCGTGCGCGCGATCGAGGTGACCTGCGACAGCGATGGTGTCTTCGAGATGATCCAGGCGATCAGCGCCGAGTTCGGCGACCGGATGCTTGTGGGCGCGGGGACCGTCCTCGACATCGAGACGGCGGAAAAGGCGTTAAAGGCGGGCGCGACCTACATCGTTAGCCCGCACACCGACGCCGCGCTGATCGGCGCGATGGCGGAGCGCGGCGTGCCATGCGTCCCCGGTGCATTCACCCCGACCGAGGCGCTGACCGCCTGGCGCGCGGGCGCGGTCGTGGTGAAACTCTTCCCCTCCGGTCCGGTCGGACCGGGGCATCTGAAAGACCTGCGCGGGCCGCTGCGCCAGATCCCGTTCCTGCCGACCGGTGGCGTCACCCTGGGCAACGCGCCGGACTTCATCGCCGCCGGGGCCTGGGGTCTGGGGATCGGCTCGGCGTTGGTCGATGGCCCGCTCGTCGCCGCGGGTCGCTTCGATGAGCTGACCCGTCGCGCCGCCGGGTTCATCGCCGCCGCCGCCCCCGCGCGGGGTCAGTCATGAGCGGCACCGGGCCGGACATCGTCACCCTCGGCGAGACGATGGTCCTCTTCCTCGCCGAAACGGTCGGCCCGCTCCGCGAGGCGACCGACTTCCGGCGCTACGTCGCCGGTGCCGAAACGAATGTGGCGACCGGCCTCTGTCGCCTCGGCCATACGGCGGGCTGGATCAGCCGCCTCAGCGATGACGAGTTCGGGCGGACCGTCGCCTTCCGCCTACGCGGCGAGGGGGTCGACATCTCGCGTGCCAAGATCGATCCCGAAGCCCCGACCGGCCTGATGGTCCGCGAACGGCGCGAACTCGGCCCGCTCGACGTGATCTACTACCGGCGCGGTTCCGCCGCCAGCAAACTGAGCCCGGACGATCTCGACGCCGACTATATCGGCAGTGCGCGCTACTTGCATCTGACCGGCATCACCCCCGCGCTCTCCGCGAGTTGCCGCGAAACCGCGTTTGCCGCCGCCGCCATCGCGCGGGCGGCCGGCGTACCGGTCGTACTCGACCCGAACCTCCGCTTCAAGCTCTGGAGTCGCGAGGAGGCGCGCAGGGTGCTGCGCGATCTCGCCACCCACGCGGACATCATCCTGCCGGGGTTGGAAGAAGGCGAGTTCCTGACCGGCGAGACCGATCCCGAGGCCGCCGCCCGCGCCTTCCTGGACCTCGCGCCGTCGCTATCCCTGGTCGTGATGAAGCTCGGCGCGGAGGGCTCCCTCGCGATGACCCGCGAGAGTGTTGTCCACGTCCCGGCGACGCCGCTGCCCCGCGTGATCGACCCGGTCGGCGCTGGCGATGCATTCGCGGCCGGTTTCTATGCCGGGCAACTGCGCGGCTTCGCGATGGAAGAGACCCTCGCCCTCGCCAATCGCTGCGGTGCCTGGGCCACGACTGCCCCCGGCGACGCCGATGTCTTCCCGCGTTGGGAAGAAGTCGCCTCGGCCGTCGCCGGGCCGGATGTGCGGCGGTAGCAGGTACGGGTCGTGGGTCGCGAGTCGTGAGAAGGTTCAGCCGCTGGCGCAGAGGTTCCTGCCAGCACTGCCCCACTCACGACTCACGACCCACGACCCACGACCCGCCCACCCGCACCCAGTTCGGCCGTCACCTCGGGATTCGACACCCGATTGTGATACCCAATCGGGGTTCGTCGGCGCGCCGCCCTACGACACAATGATCACCAGGCCATCGCCGTCGGTGGAGGAGACGAGCGGCATCGCGCTCGCCGTGCCGCTCCTGCGCCCCGTGGCCGTCAGCAGCAGCAGGGGCGGTCGGCGAAGATGTCGGTCACTTGCCCCCATCGGCGCGGAACTCGGCGATCAGCGCTATTGCCCTTCTCCTAACGGTATAGTTCTTGCTTCTAGTATGGCGGATCGCCCCACATCGGCGTATCCGTGGCTCGCGCACACGATTTGGAGTGGAATCTGCCGATGGCTCACGACGCAGCACCGCGTCCGGATCCCACACTCGCGGCACAGCCGACGACACGGCTCGACAGCGCACCCTTACGCGCCGCAAACCTGGTCGGCGGGCGCTACGAACTGGGTGAGCTGATCGGCGAAGGCGGGGCGGCCAGGGTCTACCACGCGCGCGACAAGGTCCTCGGTCGCGTCGTCGCCGTAAAACTCCTGCGCGATGAATACGGTGCCGATGAGGAGTTCATCGCGCGGTTCTATCGGGAGGCCCGCGCGGTCGCCTCGTTATCCCACCCCAATATCGTCGACATCTACGATTACGGCGCGCACGAGAAGACCTACTTCATCGCGATGCAATATATCGAGGGGACCGACCTCAAATCGATCCTGCGGAAAGAAGGGCGGCTCGACCCGGCGCGTGTCGTCGCGCTCAGCGATGGTATCTTGCGCGGGCTCGGCGCGGCGCATGAGCGTGGGATCGTCCATCGCGACGTCAAGCCGCAAAATCTGCTGGTGCGCGCCAGCGACGGTCAGGTCAAGCTGACCGACTTCGGCGTCGCCCGCACCCTCGATGCGACGCAAAATACCGCCGCGGGTACGACGGTCGGCACCGCGCATTACATGGCGCCAGAGCAGGCGAGCGGTGGCATACTGAGCCCCGCGACCGATCTCTACGCCGTCGGCGTCGTCCTCTTCGAGGCGTTGACCGGTAAACTCCCCTATGATGGCACAACGGCGCTCCAAATCGCGCTCCAACATATGCGCGATCCGATCCCCTCGATTACTGCGATCGCGCCGGGGATCACCCCTAGCCTCGCGCGCGTCGTGGAACGAGCCCTCGCGAAAGACCCGGCGGCCCGGTATCCGCATGCGGAAGCGATGCGCCTCGCCCTCCACGAGGCGTTGCGCGTTGCCGCGCCGCCACCGACGAGCGGCAACGCCCAGCACGATGCTGCCAGTAACCAGCGCACCAGAGTCCTGGCACCCAGCGGCGCGCCGGGTGGTGCGGCGGCAGCGACAGCCAAGCGTGTTCCCGCCGCCTCTGCCGCCAGGCCAGCCTCGCGCGGCAGCGGGTCAGGGTGGGTGCTGCCCGCGTTGGGGCTCCTGATAGTCGCCCTCCTCATCGCGGTTGTCGTCGTCGCGCGCAGCTTCACCTCGCCGAGCCGCGCGACCGCGACCAGTGCGGCGATTATCGGGCCGAGTCCAACGACCGCCGCCGCGGTCATCCCCGCAACAGCGGCCATCGCCCCGCCGACGCCCGCAGCGGCCGTCCCGACCGATACGCCCGCGCCGCCTACGGCCACCAGCGTCCCGCCAACTCCGATTGCGCCGATCGTCGTGCCGCCCACGGCCACGCCTGAGCCACCTACCGCGACGGTCGTCCCGCCCACAGCCACCGCTACGGCCCCCCCGCCAACCGCCACCGCGACCAAAGCACCGCCGCCTCCGACCGCCACGATCGCGCCACCACCGCCACCAACCCCAACGTCGGCCCCGCGCGGGCAAGGGCAAGGGAACAACGGTAACGTGCAGGTGGACAAGTTCAAGCCCGAACAGCTACAGGGGGCATACCGCCGCGACGACGGCACACTCTATGGCCTGCCGGAGGTCGCGCTCTACGGCGAGGGGACGCCTTACAGCCAGGGGACGGTCAGCTTTCGCGCCAGCAATGTCCCGGATGGCACGATGATCTTGACGATCGTTGGCCTCGATGATGAGCGCACCGATCGCTGCCGCCTGCAAGTCATCCTCAACGGCACAACGGTCTTTGACGGTGCCAATACGTTCCCCAACACCCCGACGAACGACAACGGTGTGGGCGGCAAAGAACGCTATTGGAATGATATGTCGATCCGCATCCCAAGCGGCGTGCTGAAGAATGGCACGAACACGCTGGTCCTCCGCAATCGCACACCGGGGCCGAGTATCGGCATCCCGTACATGCTGATCAGCGACATCACCTTCGCACGCGAGCGGTAAGGCTGTGCGGCTAGAGCACATTTTCTACCGATAGCTCCCTAGTACCCGGTTCGAGTAGGGAAAACCAGATGCACTTCATGGTCGGCGGACCGCCGTCACGGACTGAAGAAACCGTCGTTCCCACAACACCCGGAAAACGATTCGCAAGCCGCGCGCTCATTGCCATATTGCTCATGATCGTTGTCTTAAGCAAAACCTTCGGGAACGATCGGTTACGCGAGTGGTTGTATAGCAACACCGTGAAGTGGCTGGGCGTCGCAATCATGGTGCTTGCGCTGCTTTGGTTCACCGTATGGGCGAAACGGCAGCGGCAGCGGTGAGAGCAGATCGCTGGCCTGTGCAAACCACACTCGCCGCACAATGAGTTATTCCTCTGCGTAGTTCTCGATTCCCCCTGTCGCTTCCCCTGACCCATCATCTTCTGACACCAATGGTTCAGTAGCTACTGTCGCCATCGCCGTCTCAACCAGGGTATCAGCATCGGGCAGCGTTGTATCACTCGCGGGGTTCTGGCGAAGGTGCGCCAAAAACTCGACGTTGCCGGCCGGGCCGCGGAGCGGCGAGGCGATCAGGCCGGGTACCGCAAAGGCTTCGCGCCGCGCATCATCGATGAAGCGATGCAGCACCGCGCGATGGGTCGCCGGATCGCGCACCACCCCACCCTTGCCAACCGCCTCGCGGCCCGCCTCGAATTGTGGCTTCACAAGGGTCAACGCCTGCCCACCGGGTACGAGGAGCCTCCGCATCGTCGGCAAAATCAGCGCGAGCGAGATAAACGAGAGATCGGCCACGACGAGCGCGACCGGCTCGGGCAGGCTTTCGAGATAGCGCGCGTTCTGCCGCTCGATCACGATGACGCGCGGGTCCTGACGGAGCTTCCAATGCAGCTGCCCGCGCCCGACATCGACCGCATAGACGCGCGCCGCGCCCGCCTGTAGGAGGCAATCAGTGAAACCGCCGGTACTCGCCCCCAGATCAGCGCAGACCAGCCCACGCGGCGCGATCGGGAACTGGTCGAGCGCGCCCTGGAGCTTGTCGCCGCCGCGCGAGACGAAACGCCCGCCGCTGATGACCTCGATCGCGCCCGCTGGCACCGGCATCCCCGGCTTATCGACGACCCGCCCGCCGACCCGCACCTGCCCGGCCATCACCAGCGCCCGCGCCTGACTGCGCGACTCAGCAAGCCCGCGCGTGACGAGGGCCTCATCAAGTCGTTCCCGGCCAGCCTTCGGCACCGCTCCCTCCGTCGCCGTTCGTCGGTTCGTCGCCAGCGCTACCGACCGTGCTGCCGCGCGATCGAGAAGAAGCGCGCCGTATGGACGTGGCAGATGGCGATCGCCAGCGCATCGGCAGCGTCATCGGGGTGCGGCACGGTCTTCAAACCGAGCAACATCCGCACCATCTCCTGCATCTGGGGCTTATCGGCCTTGCCATAGCCGACGACGGCCTCTTTGATCTGCGCCGGTTTGTACTCGAAGACCGCCATCCCCGCTTGCGCCGCCGCCAGCAGGACCACACCGCGCGCTTGCCCCACGGCGATCGCCGTCGTCACGTTGCGTCCGAACAGCAATTGCTCGATCGCCAGCACATCGGGGCGATGCTCGTCGATCAGCGCTCGCACGCCATCATAGAGCCGCACCAGACGGTGGGGCATCGGTTCGTCGTTCGCCGTTCGCAACACGCCGTAGGTGACGACACGCGGCTCATCGTCACCAGAAACGACACCATAACCAAGGATCGCTGTCCCGGGATCGATGCCGAGCGTGATCATCGCGAAAAGGTGGGGGTGAAGTACGAAGTACGAAGTACGAAGTACGAAAGCGCGCGGTGGCACAGCATCGTGCTGCTTCCCGCTCCTACTTCGTACTTCGTACTTCGTACTTCGTATTTATGCCCCGTGGGGTGCTTCATCAGACTTGTGCCAGGATTTCGTCCGACACTTCGAGATTGGAGTAGACCTCTTGCACATCATCGAGCTCTTCGAGCCGCTCGATCAGGCGGAGGCCCTTCAGGGTGTCGGACTCATCGAGGGCGAGGAGTGCTTTGGGCTGCATCGAGATCTGGGCATCTTCGATTTCCAGCCCTTGCGCTTCCAACGCATCCTGCACCAACTTCAGTTCCGTTGGCGCGGTGATGATCTCGATCGTCCCCTCGTCCGCACCGTCGGTGCGGATGTCCTCGGCGCCGGCATCGATCGCCGTGAGCGACAACTCATCGAGGTCGCCGCCGTTCGTCTTAACGGTGATGAGGCCGATCTGATCGAACAGGTAGCCGACCGAGCCGGACTCACCGAGCGAGCCACCGGCGCGCGTGAAGACGAAACGTACCTCGCCCACCGTGCGATTCCGGTTATCGGTCAGCGCCTTGACCATCACCGCCATCCCGCTCGGGCCATACCCCTCGTAGTAGATCTCGTCGAAATTATCGCCGCCACTGTCGCTGCTGGCGCGGTCGATCGCCCGCTTGATATTCTCGTTCGGCATATTCTCGGCGCGGGCTTTCTGGATCGCGATCCGCAACCGGAAGTTCGCATCGGGATCCGGCACACCGAGCCGCGCCGCGACGGTAATCTCGCGCGCGATCTTCGTGAATGCCTGTCCGCGCTTGGCGTCGGTGACACCTTTTTGCCGCTTGATCTGTTTCCATTTCGAGTGTCCGGCCATCGCTCCTACTCCGTCTCCATAGCGGACCAGCATCGCGCGACGTAGCACAGCGCGCGGCCCCGAGCCTGCAGATAATTCGCGTCAGTATACCATTGGTGGCAGAAAGCAGGCGAAATCAGGTCTCGCCCGATGTTGTTATCCCGATGTTGTCATAGATGTTGTCATATTGGAGGCGATGCATGCCGACGCGCTGCTGGCGCAACCAAAACAACGCTATCTCCACCAATCCTTCACCACCTGATACTATCTCCTCGCCATACTTCGCTGCCGTCCTATACGTATCTCTTCGCCGCACAGCGACGTAACACTGATATAGTAGAGGATGACCCGTTAACCACAGCCAGGCTCCTTAGCAATTGAAGGGTGAAATTTCATGGATCAATGCGGCACCGACACGCGAAACGAGCGCGTGAGCAACGATGCGAGCGGAAAGATCATCGCGACACCAGCCGAGACAACGGATCGGATCCTCGTCGTCGATGACAGTGCCTTGATGCGCTCGATGCTGGTGCGGATGTTAAAGAATGTCGGGTATGG
>DATCMP010000326.1:0-13286 GCA_036563365.1 Thermomicrobiales bacterium | reverse complement strand
GCACATGTCAGAGAAGGCGGCACGTGCATGGTGGGTAAGGTACTCACCGATGCACCACGCATCCTCCACGGTGTGGCTAGCCACGGGGATGTCCCACGGCGCTTGCGTCTCGGCGTGTTCCGCCATATGCAGCAATCCGGCGATGCGTGCGACGGCACCGAGTAGCTTGCCACCCCAATCCGGCATCACACCGAGTTCCCCGAACTCTCCCAACTCCCTCTCGATGTGCCGCGCCAGCCACCCCATGAATACCCGCGCCTGTGGTTCTAGGGTGAGTAGATGCGGTGCCGGGGTTGTTTCCGCTGTGGCACCACAGGGGAGTGAGAGTAGCCGTGTCAGCTTGCGTGCGTATGTCTCGCGCACCGTGGCTGGCATCGCGGGTGCATCGGTGTTCCTCCTACCCACCAGACTCTCCGGCACGGCGTACAGGAAGCGGCCTAGCAAGCCACGGCCACGGAATCCCGGTTTCTCAGCCAAGCCGCGCAGCACCTCGGGTTGCACCGTGAGGCCGAAGGTGAGTGCAGGATTCTTCACGAACTCCGATGGCCTCCCCTGCCTATCCACACGGATTTCATCCCCCGCGTGGCCTTTTAGGTACACACCGATGTTGGGGGTGCCGTTGCTGTACCTCCCGGCCATCACCTCGAATACGTCACCCTCGGGACTCAGCACCGCCAGCCGTCCACCCTGTTCGGCTAGCAGGCTGGCTACCTTCTCCGGTGTGGCATCGTCGGCAATTAGGCGTGGCAGCACCGGCACAGGTGGCAATGCTGCGAGTTCACGCCTAAGGCGGAACACATCTTCCTCTGTGATTGCTGCATCTCCCGGCTTGGCTTTCACTAACAACGCCTCCGCGTGTTGCGCCTGTGCCTCCTTCATCCTACGCCGTGTTTGTGCCTCATCAACTTCGGCACGTAGCCGCTTCGTCTCGGACTCTTCCCAGGCCACAAGCGGTGCCGTCACATCGGCAAACACGGCACTCTTGCGATTGGCCGGTGGCAGTGCCGTGACAGTGAAGAGGTTCAGCGGTTCGCTGTAGCCATCCTTCACCACAATCTGTGCCTTCTTCGCCACGGCAGTCGCCACAGCGGCGAGTGACAGCATCGCGGCCAAGTCGGGTGGCGTCTGTGTCGCCGTGGCCTCGGCCTCCACGAAGTCACGCAGCCAGTCGGGTAGCATCGCGGTGGGGAAGGGTGGGAGGTTATTGGTAGTCAGCGATGTCGGTGCCTCCCATTCCCCAGCGGCAGATGTCATCTCAAAAGCCTCAATATTCTCAATACCCCGTGTCCCTCCGCGATAGCCGATGCTATTCGCACCGTCGCCATAGTATTCCCCAGGATGACTCAACACCCAATCAATGGTGACTCCACCATACGTACCGTCACGCCGCCGTTCGTCCCACTTATCACGCATCAAGGCTGACTGGCGGAACAGCCTATCTAGTTGCTGTGGACAAGCATTGGTGTAGAAGGCCATCAACGCGATGAGTGCGGTGTCGGCCTCACTCTGCGAGGCATATTCGCTGATGTCGCCATCGCGGAACAGAGAGAGAAACTTTTGGCTGTTCTTGGCTGAGTGCAGCCGCCGCAACACCTCTTCATCGGAAAGGCGTTCCACTGCTTCTTCCCACTGCACTTGCCGCTGTGTTTCAGGAAACCAGGAAGCGCAGCACGCAGCGAGTTCGGCATCTGGCACCTTGCGGATAGTGTCGTATCCCTCGTACACATTCGCCGTCAACGCGAAGTACCGTCCCTCGCTATATAGGCCATTCCCATCCCCGAAGCTGCGCCGTGTGACTCCTTCGGGGATGTGGCCACGGAAAATCACCTTCACGCCTGTACCGCTTGGAGAGATTTCGCTGTAAGAGTTTAGGGTACGCACGTAAGTGGCTTCCGGTTCGCGTAGCTTGCCGTCAACCACGCAGGAATCTAGGTCGAGGCCACAGTACGGGTCATCGGCTGAGAAAACGTACCCCAGGCCGGAATACCCGCCACGCTGGTAGGCGTCCAATGCTGCCGCAAAGCCGGTCCAGCTTTGCGGATTAGTAGTGTCGGCTTTGCCGCCACTGACGGCATACGGCACCTTCGTCGCTGCGCCATTCGCCTTCATCTCGTACTTCCATAGAATCCACTGGTCGCGGTTGCGGAGTTCAAGCGGTAGCGCATCGGCCATGAAGGGGATAGCTACCGCTGTGGTTTCTAGTTGCGTACTCATCACCGCACCCCCCACAGGATTTGCGATGCCGGTTCCTCATGCAAGGAGAAGGCTGGCATGTGGCGTACATACCCTTGCAATTCCTCATAGGACATCAATGACGCTTGCTTCCACGTATGCCGTGCCGCGTAGAGTGCGCGTTTATCCTCACCCACCACCTCGCTGTGGTGCATGTCCCCCCAATGGAAGTGTGCGCCGTAGCGTCCCGTGCCATCATCGCGGCACATGTAGGGGTCGCTGGCTTCGGCAATCACCCACTCTAGCGCATCACTCCCAGCCATGCGGCGGTAGCGCGTCTCCCCCTCGGAGAGAGGCAACCGTGCACGCTGGCGCAGGCTGGCGGGCTGGCGATTGTCGCCACCGTGGACAAGGGTATAGCCGGAACCGGCGATGGCGTAAGGCCACCACTCCCCAGCGATGTGACGACGATGGAAACATTGCCAATCGGGGTTCTCGGTGAGGGTGGCCACGTCGTAATCACGGATAGCGGCTTGTAGACGCAGGATGTGCGGTGGCGTCTTGAAGTGGAGAGATTGCGCTTCGCGTGGTGTGTGTGTACTGCTGTAGTGTGTTGACTCTGACATGTAAATCCTTCCCTGCATTTCATGCGTTAGGGAGGATTCGGACACGACTCTGGTGCTATAATTGCTATCTCAGCTATCAGGCTATTGGCATCATTCGCTATTTCACGCAATCCAAAGTCCCTATCCCAATCCCTGTTTCCTAGCGACGTGTGTATACACCACACGTCGCTTCTCTTTTAGTTGCTGCCTGTGGTCGCGTGGTTATCCGTCTCGGCATCCCCTCCTTCCTTTAATAGCCTCTCCACTGCTGCACGTTGCACCAGCACCTTCGTGCCGACGCGGAAGCTAGGCAATTCGCCGCGCTTCAATGCCTTCTGCACCGTTGGCTTGGAGAGTCCAAGCATCGCCGCAACCTCGGCCACGCTATAGACTTGCCTCTCCGCCATGACCACCATAGGTACCTCCTTCCCCCAGCGGGATACTTCCACACGGCACAATTGTGATTCGTGATGTGGTTGCCGTTTTTCCTCATCTACCCCATAGTGTACCACTTTTCGTACCGTCTGTGCAACTAATATTTACACTTGTGCTACAAGTGTAGCACCATCATGTGTGGGTTTACTGTGACTCTGACACGGAAATACGGGTTTGATAGGCAATTGAATTGTGACTGTCCACAACTCCCTGTGACCTATCGTTAGCCTGCGAAGTGTCGCCGTGGCACTCGATGACGCTATACAGTGCGCGTGCTGCTGTGCCGAGTGTGGACACCACCTTAGCCACTGCGCGTGCGTAGCCTCTACCGAGACACACGCCGTGTGAGGTTGTCAACGTCTCGCTGTGTTGCTGCCATCGAGGATGCACCCCTTGACAGGCCGTGTTAATCTGAGTCTGTGGCCGATGTGGCCACGAATGGCAGGTAGTCTCCACGGATGAAGCGGGAAGGGTGACGCGCCGTTTTCGTTGCTATAGCTAGGGAAACCGTGCGGGTGTAACTCAGTTGGTAGAGTACCTGCTTCCCAAGCAGGCTGTCGTGGGTTCGAGTCCCATCGCCCGCTCCACGAATTGCTAGCAATAGCAAGAGAAACTTAAAAGCCCCGCCGCGTGAAATAGATGCGGCGGGGCTTTTACTTCACCATTACTTCACGGACACGCGATTTTCGGTGTACGCATCTTCCTCATACGCTAGCTTGGCCTGTTGTTTCTGAATCAGCGGTATCATAGATTCAGGTCTTCTGCAGCGCATCACAGCGAATTAACCATTGCGGAGCCGATTTTGTTGTTACCACAACTCGCACCAGAATTGCGACGTGTACCAAGGAGCCGAGACTGCGAGCCGAACTGAGGGCCGTCGTACCATACAATGTGCCTCGGATTTCTCGGACTCCTAACGGATGCGGTAGCGAGTGAGAGGTGTTAAGTGGATCAGCAGCAAGTGTCCCCCTATAGCGGCAATCCCGGCGACATCTACGAGCGCCTGATCGCACCGGCAATTTTCACCCCCTGGACCCGCGACCTCGTCGCTCTCGCCGCGGTCCGGCCCGGCGAGCGGGTCCTCGACCTGGCCTGTGGTACCGGGGTGGTGGCGCGCGCGGTGGCGGCGCAACCCAACGGAGCGGGGCCGATCGTCGGCCTTGACACGAGCCCCAGCATGCTAGCGACCGCCCGCGCGGTCGCCGCCGAGCTGCCGATCGCGTGGCGCGAAGGGGACGCGGTCGCGCTCCCCTTCGCCGACGGCGCGTTCGACGTGGTGCTCTGTCAGCAGGGGCTGCAATTCATGGCCGACAAGCGCGCTGCCCTCGCGGAGGCGTACCGGGTGCTCGCGCCGGGGGGGCGGGCGCTCCTCAGCGTCTGGCGCCCCACGCGGGACACCCCCGGCTGGCGCGCGCTGGAGGAGGCACTGGCCCGGCGGGTCGGGGCCGCGACCGCGGCGCTCCCGCCCTTCTCGCTCGGCGACGCTCGGGCACTGCGCGCGCTCCTCGTGGGGGCGGGCTTCCGCGACATCCGTGTGCGCACCGAGGTCCACCTGAGCCGCTTCCCGTCGGCGGACGCCTTCGTGCGGGCGGTGGTGGCGGGGGCGCCGACGATGCTCGGCCCCCTGGCAGCGCAGGGCGAGGGGGCACTGGCTGAAATCGTCGCGGAGGTCGGCGAGGCGCTGGCGACGTCGCACGACGACGACGGGCTGGCCTTCCCGCAGCCGAGCAACGTCGCGACCGCGCACAAGGGCTGAAGGCGCCATCAATGGGCGGCCACTAGCCCGCTCGGTAGGGTGGGAACGGGCGGGTCACTGACCTGCCCGCCGTCGCACACGGAGAAGCGCTAATACTGACGTTGGTTGAAAACCCTGGTGCTTGTGGCGCGTTGCCGTGACTGGACCGGCACAACAGATCGCGGATCGCCGATTTTTCTCCGAAGTCGGTCTGACCACGCCTCTCCATCACTACGCGCGCCGGGATACCCGGTGGGATCGGCAGCGAGGAGCAGGTGACCGCAGATTCTGGTCGATACTCCATTGCCCTTAAGGTTATGACGCGGCGTGAGTCAGAGCGAATGCAGCCGGTGCGGCAACATCCTCCCCCTGTACATCGACGATGGCCTCGGCGTAGAGTTGCAGCGTGATCGCCGGGTTCCCGTGGCCGAGTCGGCGCGAGACGATGGCGACCGACCAGCTGTCCATCAGCAGATGGGTCGCGTGCGTGTAGCGTAGGTCGTGGATGTGGAACTTCGGCAGCCCCATTCGTTCGGTCAAGTCGGGTGCGGCGTTCACCTGGCGAATAATTACCGCCAGGTTCCGCTGGCGCGGATCAAGCGCCCTGCACGCGGCGTTTCCTGGCGTATCTGATCGGGCGGGATCGCTCGGCGATGTCGCTGGGGAATTGTCTGCGCGCGGTGAAGACGTGGCTGCCCTGGCTCGACGCAGGGGGGGGACGGCCAGGACGCGCAAGGGGTGCGGGGCCGTGCTCGACCAGCAACACCGGCGTCGTGTTCGCCGCGCCGTAACGTTCTGCCGATCAGCGCTGTCTAATAACTGGGGAGGTGTCCTCACACGCGATGCACGGCCGCACGCTATACTGGACTCCGATCGTACATCACCGTCAGCGTCGTACCACGCGGCGCGACCCGCGCGGATCGCCCCTGTTGTGCCGATAACCTGGGAGCGGGCATGGAGACACGCAGGACGATCCTGGTGGTCGAGGACAATCCGGCTATCGCCGAGCTGCTGCGGGAGACGCTGACCGAGTCGGGGTATCGGGTGCTGCTCGCCGCGACCCCGGACGCCGCGCGACCGATCCTCGCCGCCTTCCGCGTCGGGCTCGTGCTCACCGACGCCTTCCACGACGTGTCGGGTACGATCTGGGACGACCTCGACCCGCTCGTCCGCCTGGCGGGCGGCGCGCCGCTGGTCCTCTGCTCGGCGCACGACCCGGCCCTCTACGCCGACTTCGCCGCCCACGGCTTCGCTTCCGCCCTCCCGAAGCCGTTCGACCTGGATGAGATGCTGGCGCTGGTGGCCGCGCTCCTACCCCCCGGCTAGGGCCGCGGCGACGTGACGCAGGAGATCGTCCAGGTCGAACGGTTTCTTGATGTGCTCGTGTACGCCGCGACGGGCGAACTCCGCCTCGTGGACACCGGCGGTCATGAAGAGGATCGGCACGGCGGCGGTCTCCGGGCGGGCGCGCAGCAGATCGTGGATCGCGAAGCCATCCAGTCCCGGCAGGTTGACATCCAGCAGCACCAGATCGACCCGCACCTCCGCGACGAAGGCGAGCGCGTCGGCCCCGTTGACCACCGCCGTCGCCTGATATTGCGGGATATCGTTCAGCAACGCCTCGATGATCTCCGCGATGGCCGGAGTGTCCTCCACCACCAGGATCGCCCGCTGTTCCATCGCCCACCCCCGGTCTCGGCATCGCGCGCTACCTGGTGTTCGCATACAACGGTCTACGCGTCAGACCCTCCCAGGACGCATGGATCATGCCACCCGCCCGCGGTCGCGCCAAGCCGGTCCCTACCGATTCATTGCGCCCCGTCTGGCCCGAACGGACGCCGCCGGAGGTACCGGGACCGAACATCCCCCAGAAGTACTAGCCGACGGCGTTTTCGGGTGGATGCCATCTCGGCTATGCTGTGCAAAGAACGCCGCACGCCTCGGGTCATCGGGGCGCGGCGGGAGGAGCCCCGGCCTGTTCGCCGCAGATGCCGGGGGGGAGCGAAGAGGAAAGGGGGACCGAGGGAAGGCGCGCGCATGTCCGGCAGGCGCTCGGTGAGCACGTTGCGAACAGCCCCGTCATGGGCCATGCACACCAGGAAAGGACGACCGATGCGGCGTCGCAGTCTGCGGGTATTCATCATCCTGACCTTACTGGCCTCGTTCCTCTCGATCAGTGGCCTCAGCGTCGCCACCCGGACGGCGGTGGCGGCCCCGCCGCCCGGGGAACAAGGGAACAATTCGGGGGGGACGAAAGCCCCCCATGCCTCGAAGGGAGTCGCCCCGCACGAGGCCCGGCAGGCCGGGATCGCCGCGCCGAACGGGCAGACCGCCTACGGCTGGGGCGACAACAGCGACCTCGTCCTCTGCAACGGGCAGTTCAGCGGGGATGAGGTCTACGGCCCGACGCCGAACATCTACCTCAGCGGCGTCACGGCGGTCGCGGCGGGCGAGTACCACGCGCTCTACCTGTTGAGCGACGGCACCGTCTACGCCTGCGGCAACGACGCCGACGGGGCGATGGGGATAGGCTCTGCGGCTGACTACGATTACGGCACGCCGCAGCAGGTCCTCGGCGTCTGCCCGAGCGCCTCGCCGAGCCCGACGCCAAGCCCGACCCCCTCGCCTTCCGGTTCTCCCGCCCCCGTGCCCGCCCCGAGCCACAGCGCCGGGCAGTGCGGCTATCTGAGCGGGATCAAGGCGATCAGCGCTGGCTATCTGCACAGCCTCGCCCTCGCTACGGACGGCACCGTCTATTCCTGGGGCATCAATAACTACGGCGAGCTCGGGATCGGCAACGCCACCGGGCCGGAGATCTGCCCGGACAGCGAAGGTGGCTCCAATACGCCGTGCAGCACGACGCCGGTGCGGGTGCCGGGGCTGACGAATGTCGTACAGGTCGTCGCCGGCGGCGACATGGGGTACGCGCTGAAGGGTGATGGCACCGTCTGGGCCTGGGGCTACAACTCCGATGGCGAACTCGGCCAGGGGAGCAACGTCGGGCCGGAGACCTGCCTCAGCGACACCTGCAGCACCACGCCGCTGCAAGTGCCGGGGCTGACCGGCGTCACCCAGATCGCCAGCGGGATGGACACCTACCACGCCCTGGCGCTGAAGGCCGACGGCACCGTCTGGGCCTGGGGCTACAACCACGTCGGCCAGATCGGTAACGGCGTGGTCAGCACGACCGGCTGCGAGTGTGTCCCCACGCCGACCCAGGTCATCGGGCCGGGCGGTGGTGGCGTCCTAACCGGCGTCCTCCAGCCCGACCCGGCGCATCCCTCCTTCGAGCGGATCGCGGTGAGTTACACGAATAGCTATGCGGTGACGGGCGACGGCACCGTCTACGCCTGGGGCGAAAACAACTACGGCCAGCTAGGGATCGACACCGAGGATGGGCAGCCCGACGCCGTCGGCACCAGCTGCGACTGCTACACCTACCCGGTCCACGTCCTCGGGCCGGACGGCACCGGCAACCTCGGCGACATCGTCTCCCTCGGCGGGGGCGGCAACTACAGCGCCTTCGCGATCACCGCGGCCGGGCGGCTCTACGCCTGGGGCTACAACGAGTACCACGACCTTGGCCTCGGCTCGGACGATGATGATCCCCGTTCCCTGCCGACCCTCGTCAGTGGCCTCAAGAACGTCGTCGCCGTGACGGCCAGCGACTATGACTTCACCCTGGCGATCGTCGCCGCGCCGAGCCCGCAGTTCACCGTGACGGCGAGCAAGACCGGCAATGGCACGATCAGCAACGAGGGGATCACCAGCTACACCAGCGGCGACGCGGCGAGCTATACCGCCACCGCGGCGGCGGGCCAGACCTTCGTCGGCTGGACCCTCGACGGGGTCTACGTCGGCTACGCTAGCCCGCTGACCCTCACCGTGGCCGGCAACCGCACCCTCGTCGCCGCCTTCGTCGCCACCCCGACCTTCGGCGACCTCGGCGCCCTCAGCGCCGAGGAGCGCCAGGCGATCACCTTCCTCGCCGCCCTCGGCATCGTCAACCCGGCCGGGGTCAACGGCTCCGGCAACTTCCAGCCCGGCACCGACGTGAAGCGCGCGGAGGTCGCCGCCTTCGTCGCCCGCGTCTTCGGCTGGCAGAAGGAGTTCCACGCCAACACCTTCCCCGACAAGTGCGACCCGGACGGCGGGGGCTGCGTCGACGACGAGCTCTGGAACAACGTCGCCGCCCTCAAGGACTACGGGATCGTCGGCGGCTACACCGACCCGCAGACCTGCCAGGGGGCCGGGACGACCGCGCCGTGCTACCTGCCGCGCGACGTGGTCCAGCGCGTCCAGGTGGTCAGCGTGGTGGCGCGCGCCTTCATCAAGCAGCCCGACCTGCGCCCGACCGGCTTCTGGGACCGCCTGCCCGCCGACCCGGCGCAGTACGCCAACGTGCCGGACGCCGGGACCCAGCGCTCCGACCTGACCACCTACCGCGCCAACGTCGGCGCGGTGCCGGGCCAGACCTCGGACGCCAACTTCAACGACCCGAACGGCAACGGCTCCCGCCTCTACATGGTCCGGGTCCTCTACGCCGCCTTCAACGCCCAGTTCGGCGTCGATAACGTCCCGTAAAGGAGCCCGCGGAGCGCGCGAGCGCGCAGCGGTGGGCGGCCCTGGCAACATGCCGGGGCCGCCCACCTTTTTGTCCACCGTGGAGGCTGACCCTCCACAACGTTGATCACCTCGACTTACGTTGTGGGCCGCGATTACACGAGGCGCACAGCATAGCACAAAGAGTTGCGATCGGACGCGAGTTGGACAAATGGGCGTTGCGCGCCGCTTCCCGTCCGCGCCGATCAGCGCGGTCAGCACCGATTGCCACGACACGCTTGATACGAGTCTGTGGCGGCGGCGCTGGCACGCCGCGACGACCATCGCACGGGTATGGGCCTGACGGACGGCATGGTGGCATGGCGCAGTGGGGGTGACATGGCGCGGGTGGGGTGAGGATTACCCCACCCGTTCGCGCCCTGCGATACCCGACGTCGCCGGTTCCGCCAGTGTCGCGAGGGCCTGGCGCACCAGGTCGACCCCCTCGACGATGGTGGCCCGCACCGCGAGATCCTGCCCGGAGATCGCGCTCCCCAGGTTCCTGGCCGCCGCCTCGATCGCATCGAGGTGCGTGTGGATGTCCCGCACCGCGGGTGGCAGGGGCGGCGTGTCGTCGTCGCCGGTCGCCAAGGGGGCGGCGAGATGTCGCGCAACGGTGTCGATCAGCTCATCCAGCCCGAACGGCTTGCGTAGGTAACCCCACGCTCCACCGTGGTCGCGGAAGGGGTCCAAGGCGAACTCCGGCACCCCCGAGACGAAGACGATCGGGGTCGCGCGGGTAGCCCGCGCGCTCCGCAGGCGGCGGCAGAGGTGGCGCCCGTCGGCCCCGGGCATCAGCACATCGAGGAGAATCAGATCGGGCGGGTCGGCGACGGCGGCCTCGACCGCCCCCGCCGGTCCCATCGCCGCAACACGGTAGCCTTCGTCAGCAAGCACCGCAGCGATCGCATCGCGCAGTCCCACGTCGTCATCGACGATCTGGATCAACGTCTCGTGCGCCGTCTTCGCGGTCGGCACTTCGGCCATCTGCCCCCCCGTCGGTCCAAGTCCCCTCCTCGCCCATATCGCGCCCCACCTTGCAATAATTGTGCCGTCTACTATCCGGTTCGGTTCGTCGGCGAACGGAGCGTGCGCTGCGGCGAGCCTTGTGACCGCTGCGGTGAACCGGTCGGGGTCGGGCTGAATGGGGTCCGGTCGCCTCGCGGGTGCGGGCGGCGACCGAGGCGCGGACCCCGCCAGCGGAGAGGACAGCAGGGTCCGTGAGGCGGTGCAGGGCAACGCAGGACGCGACGCGACGGGATCACGACGGTGGAGATTCGCTGCCGGGCCAAGCGTCGCTCATCCTATGTATTGCGCGGCGAGGTCGGCGGCGTGGGGCGCGTCGCTGGCGTGGATAATCGCGCGGTACGCCGCCACGTCGAACGGGATACGGCGGAAGGAGAGTTCCACGCGCCCCTCGGCGACGTCGAGGATAGCGTATTCAGCCCAGGGATCGGCACGCACGATCCCCGGCGGCTGCCCGTGCCGCCAGGCGAGCCCGACGCTGCCCGGATTGGCGAAGAAGGTGCGATCCGGGAATTGCCGCACGAATTGCACATGGGTGTGGCCGCCGACGTGCAGGGTCCGTCCGTCCGGGGCGAGGCTGGCGACCAGTTCGTCGTCCGGCGTGGTCGGCAGGAGGATCTCGTCGAAGGAGGCGGGTGTGCCGTGGGCGCAGCGCAGGCGCAGGTCGCCCGGGAGCGCGAGTTCGACCGTCAGCGGGAAGGCGGCGATGAAGGCGCGGTCGGCGTCGGAGAGCCGCGTGAGGGACCAATCGCGCGTCGCGGCCAGGCGACGGCGACGCGCGTCGTCGAGCGGCTCCGCGCCGGTCTCCGCGCCGGTGAGGAGGTAGGCATCGGCGTTGCCGAGGACGGTCGGGCAGCCGAGGCTGCGGAGGCGCGCGACGACCAGCGCCGGTTGCGGGCCGCCCTGGATGGCGTCGCCCAGGCAGACGAGGTGGTCGTAACCGCCGCGCCCCAGGTCGGCGAGTACGGCATCGAGCGCCAGGGCATTGCCGTGAATATCGGCGATGATCGCGACCCGCATCCGCCACCCCCTTCTCGCTCACGCCACCGGCTCGCGGCACGCGCCACCCGGCCAGTGTACCAAGTTCGCGGTCGGCCGCGGGACGCGACCGCGGGCGTTGCCGGACGCGATCTGGGCGCGGGGCTCGACCGGGAACCGGCCCGGAGCCGCGACGTACGAGGCACCGGGGTGCGCGCCGGTCGGACTCTCGCCCGCCTCCATCAGGTCCGGGAGCAAGCTGCCGTCGTTCGCCGGGAAGTCTATCCCGGCGTTCCCGCCCTCGTGGCGCAACCCGATAGATCGCTCTACGCCGTCGCCCGCCGTCCGCACGCCCAGCACCACCAGGTGCGGATGGTTCAGGTGGCTGATCCCCGCCACACCCGCGGGTCGTCCCCGCCGTCCCACGTTTCGGCCGCACCGGTGAGAGGTCGGAGGCGCGACATCGGCGGCTCAATGGTCGTCTATACGGTATACCGACGAAGCCGTCCGAAGGGCCGGGCGTTGTGCCATCTTTTTGGCGGTTCGGCTGCGCGGGTGGACCCGACGCCGAGGCCAAACCGCCCGGCCTTCCTCGGTGGACCTCGCTGGCGATTCGGCCGCTGGCCCTTCCTTGGCGACGACCCGCCTACAAGCCCTGTATCTGCGCTGTCGCGGGCCTTGACAGGCTTACCCCCAGGGTCGTATGATCAACGGATACTTGAGTATGTGGACAAAATTACTCAAATATAATGGGTTGGCGCATGGGCAGAGGGAAAGGGGCGGCTATGGCGATTCCCCTCAAGGCGATTATTGCCAGGGGGCAGGGCGGTGCGACGCCGCGCCACGACCTCCGGCACACCCTCGCCGCGCGGCTGGCGGCGTTCCTGGTCGGCGGCCGATTTACCGCGCCCATACCCGATCCTGACCTGGCCGTGACCGCGCTGACGGTCGTGGTCGGCGATCTCGCCACTGCCGCCGCCGTCTGGTCGGCGCGACTCGGCGGCCACGGCGAGCCGCTTGATCCGGCGCAGTTCGATGAGCCGGGCCTCGCCCAGCAGTTCGACCTCGGCCCCTGCCCGCTGATCCTCTTCGAGCCCGCCGACCACACCGCGGCGGGCGAATTCCTCCGTACCCACGGCGAAGGGCTCTACACCGTCGCCCTGCGCGACAACGAGCCGACCCCGCCCGCGCTCGCCGCGCTGTTCGCGCGCTTCCCGGTCCTCGTCCCGACCGAGGGTGCTTTCGCCGCCAATTGAGCGCACCTGGGCGGAAGCCCGGCACTTTCTTCGCCGAAGCCGCGGCACGCGGCCTCGTGCAGACCGCCGTGCTGACCAACGGCACCAGCAAGAGCGAGATCCTGCTCCTCCCCGGCGAACCGCTCCCGACCCTCGCGTAGCGTCGGGGTGTTCCGGGTGCCAAACAGCGCGTGGCTCCCCGGTCGATCATCCAGCGTCGCCGTGTCCGCAGCGCCAGGTCGCCGGTCGCCCGCTTGCCCGGGTTTCAAGGCCGGCCCATGCGCTACGATCTGGAGCGGTGCGATCGCTGTTCGCACACGGGACGAGGGCCGCAATGGAGGGACGGGCATGACGCCATACGTCGAGCCGACGGCGCAACTGGTCGTGGAGATCTTCGTCCGTGACATGGCCCGCGCCAGGGCCTTTTACGAGGGCCTGGGGTTCGCCCTCCGCGCCGATCGCGGCCTCTTCGTGGAGCTCAGCTGGGAGGGCCATTTC
>DATCMP010000324.1:0-9426 GCA_036563365.1 Thermomicrobiales bacterium | reverse complement strand
GCCGCGTCGATCCCCGGTGCCCTCATCGGCGTCGTCCTCAACGACCGGATCGACGCCTACTTTCACGCGGAGAATGCGAATCGCTCGGCGCTGGCGATCATCGCGGTCGCCCTGATCGTGATGGGCCTGCTGCTGGCCGTCGCCGAACGGGCGGCGCGGCACGTTCGTGACCTCAACGCGGTCACGTTTCGCGATGCGGCGATCATCGGCGCGGCGCAGGCGTTCGCGCTGATCCCCGGCGTGTCGCGCTCCGGCTCCACGATCACCACCGGGTTGTTCCTGGGCCTGCGGCGCGAGACCGCCGCGCGTTTCTCGTTCCTCCTCTCGGTGCCGATCACCGCCGGGGCGGCGCTGAAGCAGATGTACGATCTCTTCAAGGCGGGCGGCCTCACCGCGGATGAGCGCCTGCCGTTCGCGATCGGGATCATCACCGCCGGCCTCGTCGGTTATGCCTGCATCGCCTGGCTCCTGCGCTATCTCCAGCGCGCCACGACGGTTGTCTTCACCGTCTACCGGGTGCTGCTCGGCGTGATCGTGCTAGTGCTGCTGCTGGTTCGCTCGTAATTCTCCCCGGGTCCAGATCCGTAGCGGCACGTCGTTGCCACCTATGATCCAACCAATCCCCTTCTGACGCCAACCGTCAGAAGGGGATTGTGGTATGCGTGTGTTCCTTCGGCGAACCGGCGATGTGATGCGTTGGGGCACACGGCTGCCGGTGAAGGCACCGACACTATTCATCGCGCTCTTCGGGCGGACGCACGGCGCGGAACATGGAGAGCAGGAGGAGGTCGTAGAGGGCTTTCAGGCCGCCGCCGATCACTAGCGGCCAGCCGAACGGCGAGCGCGCCAGTAGGGCACCCGCCAGCAAGGGGCTGAGCGCCGTGGCGAGGCTGCGGGGCACATTGGTGACGCTGGCGGCGGCGGGGCGTTCGGGCGGCGAGACGACGGCCATCACGTAGGAGGTCCGTGCGGGTGAGTCCATCTGCGAGAAGACGCTGCGCGCCAGCAAAAAAGCCAGGGCCAGCGGCAGGTTCGGCATGAACGGGACGAGAATCAGGAAGATGTTGGCCGGGAGATGGGTGAAGACCATCGTGTTGACCAGCCCGATCTTCGCCGCGAGGCGCGGGGCCAGCAGTTGCGACGTGGCCGAGAGGAGCCCCGACCAGAAGAAGATCAGCCCGGTCGTGGCCGGGGAGAGGCCGAACTTCTGGAAGAGCCAGAGGGCGAGCAGCGACTGGACGACGAAGCCGCTGGCGAATGAATCGAGGCTGAAGAGGGCGGCGAGAGTGAAGACGATCCTGCGCGAGGGGCCGAGCGGGATACTCGGTTTCGCTTCGGTCGGCTCGATCGCCGGGGAGAGGCCGCGATAGAGCACGAGTACCGTCAGACCGAGGAAGGCGTAGACGACGAACATCGCATTCAGCGTGACGCGCAAATCGAGCCCGGTATGGGTCGCGATGAAGCCCGGCACCCCGGCGCAGAGCGCGCCGAACGCCGCCACCAGCGAGCCGGTGAGCCCGTACCGCGCGAATAAGGCGGTGCGCTCGCGAGCGGCGATCGTCTGTGGCAACAGCGCCTGCTCGGACGGCAGGAAGACGCTGACATCCCCCGCCGAGGGATTGATCGTCCCCACGAATGCGATGATCAGCAGCGGCCAGAAATCGCGCGCGATGGCGAAGCCGATCCCGGTGCCGATCATCAGGTAGGCGACGCGGGTCAGCAGGGTCCGGCGCGCGAGGCGCGCGGCGATCAGGCCGACGTAGAGGGTCAGCGCCGCCGAGCCGAGCAACGTCGCCGTGGCGACCGCGCCGACCTGGAAGGGGCTGAGGCCCAGCGTGGTGAGGTAGAGCGGCAGGAGGATACTGACGAAGCCATCGCCGAAGGCCCGCACCGCGCGAGCCCGCAGGAGGATCGCCGCGTCTCGGGTCGCGGTGGCGGGGAGGAAGTGGAAGCGGTCGCTCATTCGTGCCATCCGCCGATGAGGATCGGCATGTGAGTAGCGATGCTACGCTCTTGATCGCTGTACCAGCGCTGCCCCTCCGCCACGATCTCTCGCGCCCCCGCGAGTGTCGCGGCCACATCGGCCTCGGTGTGCGTCGCAGCGAGGTCGGTACTGTGGGAGATGCGCCGGGGGCGTAGCGCTATCAGCGCTGAAGGTTCGGGTCGATGGTGGCGAGCCCTTCGGCGCGGGCCGCTACGAGCAAATCGGCATCGGCGGCGACGAAGGCCGGGCCGGGCAGTCCCGCTGTTTGCAGGGCGGCGTTCGCGGCCAGTGCCGTCGCCAATTGCACCGCGTCATAGCCGCGCAGCCGATGGCGTTGCGTCAGTTCGACCGCCGTGTCGAGGATCGAACGATCACAGGAAACAAGACGATACTCGTTGCTGCAATGCAGCGCCAGGAGCGCGACCGTGGCATCGCGCACATGGCGCGTGATGCCGCGCGGGGCGCGCTGACGTGCGGCTAGTGCCGCAGCCGCCTCCACCTCGGTAAGTTCGGCGATCCAGATTGTGTGGCCTGCCAACGGTTCCACCGTCTCGCGTACCCAGATGGTACCCTGCTCCGAAAGGTAGCGTTTGACGAGCGCGCTGGAGTCGAAGAAGAAGTCGCTCACACCTTTGGTCCGCGCTGCTCCAAGATAATCTCGCTCAGTGGTTTGCCCTCGGACCGGTCGAGGGCTGCACTCACCTCTTCCAGCGTCATCGTCGCGTGCGCTGCTCGCGCACGTTGCGCCGGGCTGGGTTCGGCCACCAGACCAACCGCGCGCATCGCCGCGATACTGCGCTCGCGATCGTGCGGCGGGTGCGATCTCTCGCTGGGGACCGGAGTGGGATGTAGCTCCAGGCGCTCGTTTAGCCACTCCTGAACGATGCCCTCGAGCGGTTTGCCCTGGCGCTCTGCCTCTGCACGCAGCCGGGCATAGAGCTCAGGCGGTAGGTCGAGTACCAGTGCAGCCATCGCGCTCCTCCTCGTTGCGGGGGGTAGTATCTCATCTGGGGGTCGGTGAACCGGATTTGCACCGGCTACACCATGATTTAGCATAGCACGACCGCCCTGCTAGGGTCCGAGTGGCACAGGAACGTAATGGTTCGCTCAATACTGCTATGTGTCGGCAAGCCTGCGCGAGGAGATTCAGGGTCGCTGCTGTAACCGAGTGGCATATTTGTCTCGGCGGATTGGGAAACGTTCAGCGCATCTCCGCCACGATCTCTCTTGCCGCCGCGAGGGTCGCGTCAACATCGGCCTCGGTGTGCGCCGTGGAGATGTAGAACTTTTGGACGGCGGGGTTGACCAGGAAGCCGCGCGCCAGCAGCCCCTCGTACCACGCGCGCATCCGGGCGGGGTCGGCGGTCTGGGCCGAGGCGTAGTCGATCACCGGGGTTGCGGTGAAGAGGACGGTCATGATCGGGCCATCCCACAGGACTTGCGCGGGAATCCCCGCCGCCGCGAGGAGGTCGCGGAAGCCGCCGCCGAGGCGATCACAGATCGCGCGCAGCCGATCATAGGTGCCGGGGCGGGCCAGCTCATCGAGTGCGGCGATCCCGGCGGCGGCGGCGAGCGGGTTGCCGCTGAAGGTGCCGCCGAAGTAGGCGTATCGATCGGTCTCGTCGCGACGGCGCGGGTCGGTCAGGTCGATCAACTCCGCGCGACCGGCGACCGCCGCGATCGGGTAGCCGCCGCCGATCGTCTTGCCATAGGCGGCGAGGTCGGGGACGACGCCGTAATGCTCCTGCGCGCCGCCCCAGGCGAGGCGGAAACCGGTCACCACTTCGTCGAAGATCAGCAGCACATCGTTCGCCGCAGTCGCCTCGCGGAGCGCCTGGAGGAAGCCGGGCTGCGGCGGGATGACCCGCTGATACGGCTCGACGATCACGGCGGCGAGTTCGTTGCGATAGGCGGCGATGATCTCACGCGCCGTCTCGGCGTCGTTGAATGGGGCGACGAGGACCGTGTCGGAGACGGCGCGGCACCCCGGCCGAGTCGGCGATGCCGACCGGATAATCGCTCGGCTGGCGCGGGGCGAAGGCGACCAGCGCGTAGTCGCCGTGCCCGTGATAGCCACCCTCGAACTTGAGGATCTTGTCGCGACCGGTATGGGCGCGGGCGAGGCGCAGGGCCAGGCCGGTCGCCTCCGAGCCGGTCGAGGCGAACTTGACCTTCTCCGCGCAGGGGACGGCGGCGACGATCCGCTCGGCCAACTCGATCGCCGGGGCGTTGAGGGCGTAGAAATGCGAGCCGCGTGCGGCCTGGGCCGTCACGGCGGCGGTGATCGCCGGGTGGGCGTGGCCGAGGATCAGCGGGCCGGAGCCGAGGACGTAATCGAGATAGGCCGCGCCGTCGGCGTCGTAGACCTTGCTCCCCACGCCATGGGTCGCGACGAAAGCCCGCCCTGCCGGGAGCTGGGTGCCGATCGCCCCCCAGGGCAGCACCGCCGCCGCGCGCGCCGCCCATCCGTCATTGCCACCTTGCCCGGCCCGCACGCCCGTCGCCATCCCGCCCCTCCGCCTCATTCTCGACCAAAACTTCACCGTTGCGCGGTACGTTAATCTCCGGCCACCCCGCGATCGTACTACGTGCATATTCCGCACAGTATCGCATCGCCCGCCGCGTGCCGCACGCGCGCCGCTTCGATTCGTGGCGGGCAGGGGTCGGTCGTTGTCGGCGAGGTCGCGGTCGGGTGGGTGTGGGTAGGGTAGGGGGAAGGAATGCGGGGTAAGGCTTCGTTCGCGCGCCGCCGCTTGCTCTTCGTCGCCGTGTTGTTGCTGACGCTGGTCGCGCCGCGCGCCGCCCACCCCGACGTTGCGGCGGCGGCCCGCAGTCAGTTCTTCACGCAAACCGGTCACAATGTCGCCGATCCGTTCCTCCGCTTTTACGAGCAGCACGGTGGCCTGATGATCTTCGGGCTGCCGCTGACGGAGGCGTTCAACGAAGGGACGCTGACGATCCAATATTTCGAGCGTGCTCGGTTGGAATGGCATACCGACTACTCGGTCGGGCGACAGATCGCGATCGGTCAGATCGGGCGTGAGCTCTCCGCCACGCGCATTGAGGACGCGCCGTTTCGCCGCCTCGCTGGACCGACCGGCGGTATGTATTTCCCCGAAACGGGCCACAGCGTTCGCGGCGGCTTCGCGGACTACTGGCGGGCCAATGGCGACGTGACGGTATTCGGCTATCCGCTCTCGGAAGAGTTCACCGAGATGTTGCCGGACGTCGGCCCCGTGACGGTCCAGTATTTTGAGCGCGCCCGTCTGGAGCTGTTGACGCCAACTCGTGTCGGCCTCGGGCTGCTCGGCGCACTGAGTTTTCGGCAGCGCGCCTATCCCCGTGCGTTGCTCGCCCCGGTGTCGGCGCTCGCGGCTCCGGAGCCCCGCCCTCTGACGATCCCGGTTCTGGAATATCACGATGTCGGCTTCGGCGTTGGCACCTATCAGGTGACGTTGCCGGCCTTTCGGGCGCAACTTGATTGGCTCCAGGCGAACGGATATACCACCGTGACGCTGGATGACGTTTATGCCGCCATCTTCGAGGGGGGCGATTTGCCGCCGAAACCGGTGGTCATCACGTTCGATGATGGCCGGGCCAGCCAGTGGAACGCGGTGCAGGAGCTGAATGCGCGGGGGATGAAGGGTGTCTTCTTCATCCTCGGCAATGGCAATGCGCTGGGTGACGGCCAGATCCGGCAGCTCATCGCGCAGGGTCACGAGATCGAGTCGCACACGATGAGCCACCCGCAACTCAGTCGCCTGTCCGACGCCCAACTGGCCTATGAACTCGTGCGCTCGAAGCAAACCCTCGAAGCGAAGTACGGCGTGCCGATCCGCTATCTCGCCTACCCATATGGCGACTACGATGGTCGGGTGATCAACGCGGCGATTGCCGCCGGATATGACGGTGCGCTCGCCGCCTGGGGGGGCGGCTCGTGGACCCCGCAGAAGCGTTGGCAAGAGCCGCGGATCATCATCACCGGCTTCGCCACGATCGGGGAGTTCGCCGGGCTGGTGCGGGGAGCAACGAGTCGGTAGTCGGCAGTCGGCAGTAGGGGTTCGCCGCTGGCGCGGTGCTCGCATGGCATTGCCCGGCCACTACCGGTTGCCGACTGCCGATTACTATCTCGTCAACTGCGCCCGCCTGATCGCGCTGGCGTGCGCGGCGTGCTCGAAGGTGTCGGTTAGCGGCGGTAGTTCGACAGGGCCGTGACGGCGGGCGAGCGCCTGGGTGATTAACAGGTCGGCGAACCAGGGATTCTTGGGGAGCAGCGAGCCGTGGAGGTAGCAGCCGTAGGCGTGCCGATAGCGGGCCCCGCCGGTGCCGTCGCGTCCGTTGTTGCCCGCGCCGACCGCCACCGTCCCGAACGGGGTGGCGGTCGGCCCGACGAAGGTCAACGCGCTGTGATTCTCGAAGCCGACGAGGTCGCCATCCGGTGTGTTGAGGACGCTATTGCCGATGAACCGATCGGGACCGGCCTGGCTCGTCACGTCGATGACGCCGATGCCGGGGAGTTCGGGGCCGTTATGCGGGCGATAGTAGTTGCCGAACAGTTGGTAGCCGCCGCAGATCGTCAGCGCCACGGCGTCCTCCTCGATCGCCGCACGCAGGGCCGCGCCTTTGTCGCCATTGTCCCGGCGGGTCAGATCAGCGGCGACCGCGATCTGCTCCTTGTCCTGCCCGCCGCCGAAGAAGTAGAGATCGTGATAGCCGGATCTGAGCGGATCGCCGATGCCGATCTGATCGACCGTGACCGCGATACCGCGCCATTCGGCGCGGCGAGTTAAGGTGATGATATTGCCCCGGTCGCCGTAGATGTTCATCTCCGCGCCGTAGAGGAAGGCGATGCGTAGATCGAGGCCGGTGAGATTCGCGGTCATTATTCCCCCATACCGACCGTGTACGTACTTTATAGGCAGCACCATCGCGTCGTCCAAATGGTGTCCGACAAAGGTAGCAGCGTATTGGTCGCCGATGCAAACCTTTCATGGCCCCGCGGCGCATGGTGCCGGACACGCTGGTGGCATAGCTCTTGCCAAGGTTTTGTCGGGATGTGGGGAACCGGTCGCTCACCCCGAATCCCGGTCGAGATCTGTCGATATTGCAACCGCTCTCATTCTTCTCTCGTTAAATTGAGAAGCCGTTCGTACTGCGGGCGGCGAGGTGAGCAACACGCGTGATCCGGTGCCTTAATCTACGGGAGGGACCGGTAGAGGGTACCGATGGCTGGCGAGAGTTGGTACCAATGCTCGCTAGCGGGATGCGTCGAGTCGGGGGAGAATGGGGACAGCACAATCGCTCTGTGACCCCCTTTCGTTGTCGGTATCGTTGCTGAACAGCAGATCATATATTTGGTGCTGATCTCAGGAACAGCCGTGACCCCTCTAGCGTTATAGTTGGTGGAGATTCCTCTCAGCGGGAGTCACTAGCACGAAGGAGCGTAGAGATGCCAGACAATGAGCAGCGCGACATCGCGACCCAGCAGTCGGAGCGGGAAGCGCTGACGCATGATACCGAAGAAGTGACCCCCGAGCAGCAGGAATGGTTCCGGCTGGCGGGCTTCAGCCGCATCGAGTGGCAGCGGCTCGTGTACGCCCGCTGGCGCCATCGCCAGGGGTTGCTGACTGATACGCCGCAGAACTAATCGGTACTGCCGCCCATACCGGCATCTTCGCCATGCGGTATGCCGGGTGGGCGGTGCAGCAATAAAGAGAGTGATCGATGGCTGGAGAAGAGCGCCGGGGTACCGATAAGCTGATCGACAAGGCCAAGGAGACGGTTGATCGTCTCGCGGAGGCGCTGGATACGCTGTTGCATGGGCAGCGACCGGCCCCCGCCCTGGTCCCGGTTCGTCAGCCCTCCCCGGAGGAGATCCGCCGCCACGTTCGTCGCCAGCGCGGGTACTAACCGCGACGCTGATGAGGAACAAGCGAAATAGCAGAGAGACGCACAGGTACGCCTTCGGAAGGTCGTCCTGATGCGTCTTTGCTTTGCCCGCTTAAGCCGCGACCGGCGTCATACGTCGGCCGGTGCGCCGTCGCGGTCCCACGCGCCGCGCGGGATACCGACCGGGCGGGCCGGACTGGCGGCGAGGGCGTCCTCATCGAGGTCAACCCCCAGGCCGGGACGATCGGGGACCTCCAGGCAGCCGTCGCGCACGAGCCACGGTTCCCGCATGATCCGATCGCGGAACGGTGCCGAGCGGACGAATTCGAGGATGAGGAAGTTCGGGATCGCCAGCGCGAGGTGGGCGGAAGCGGCGGTCGAGACCGGGCCTTGCGGGCTGTGCGGCGCGACTTGTACATAATAGGCTTCGGCGAGGGCGGCGATCTTCTTGCATTCGGTGATACCGCCCGCGTGGCAGAGATCGGGCTGGATCACATCAACCAGCCGCCGCTCCAAGAGGGGTACAAATTCCCACTTCGAGTAGAGGCGTTCGCCGGTCGCCAGATCCATCGGGGGATTGGCGGCGCGCACGCGGGCCAGCGCTTCGATGTCGTCCGGTGGCGTCGGCTCCTCAAGCCAGAGGAGTTGATGCGGTGCCAAGGCTTCCATCAGCCGCACCGCCATCGCCGGTCGGCTCCGACCATGGTTGTCGATCATGATGTCGACCTGCGGCCCGACGATGGCGCGCAGCCGCCCGACCCGCTCGGCGAAGGCGGCGATCTGCTCCGACTCCGGCAGCGGCGAGTCGCTGACCCAGGCACCGGTCTTCACGGCGGTGAAGCCGTCGGCGATGTCGCGCCGGGCATCTTCTTCGAGCAGGTCGGGGTTATAGATGCCGACATGCGTGTAGAGTCGCAGGTGCTTGCGTACCGGGCCACCGAGTAGCTGGTAGACCGGCACCCCCCAGGCTTTGCCGCGCAGATCCCACAGCGCCTGATCGAGGCCGGCGAGCGCCGAGGTGAGGACCACGCCCCCGCGCCAAAAGCCGTGGCGGTAGAGGACTTGCCAATGCTCCTCGACCGGTAGGGGATCCTTGCCAATCAGCCAGGCCCCCAACTCCTCGACGCAGGCGCGGATCGTCTCCTCGCGCCCCTCCAGCGTCGCTTCACCCCAACCATAAAGACCACCGTCGGTGATAATCTTGACGAAGACCCAATTACGCGGCTCACCCCAGGTGATGAAGGTACGGACCTCGGTGATCTTCATCGGGTGTACTCCTCACGGCGAATGACAATGACGTGGGTGACGCGCCGGTGGATGACGGAGCATAGGTAGGAGGCAGAGCTTGGGCCTATGTGCTGCTGCCTGTCAGCATCCGCCCGTTAATTCCCGTCCGCCATGCGCTCGCCCGCGCCATAGATGAAGTAGGTCGCCGTTTCGCGGACGGTGACGGCTAGGCCAGCGGCGGCGCAGCGTGCCGCCAGCGCGTCCGGCACGTAAAAATTCTTGACGATCTGGTATTCGCGTCCATCGTTGAGGCGGCGCGTCATCGT
>DATCMP010000320.1:0-1638 GCA_036563365.1 Thermomicrobiales bacterium | reverse complement strand
GACCGTTACGGTTCCGCCCGCGCATGGGCGCACGTCGCTGCTCGCGCGTTTCCCCATCGGCTGAGGCTTCCCGCTCCTGGTTACGCTCCTGGCCGCGACCCTTTTGCTCGGTTGCGCGACCGCGCCCTTCGCTGCGGGTTTCGTGTGGGCGCTCACCGGAGCGGGGCCGCGCTTCCCCCGCACGACTCGGGCGACCCTCGCCGTGCGTCACCGACGCGGGACGGGGTGCGCCTTCGTCCCGCCCGCCCGCGCCGATATAGGCGCGCAACGACGGGAAAGGTTTACGCGCGAGCGCGAATGCCTCGCGCACCGCCGCGACATCGCCGACCTCGGCGCTGCCGTGATAGCCACTTTCATCATTCGTCGGCACGACCACCAGCGAGGTTGCTTCCTCACCGAGCGCACGCCGAAAAGACTCCAGCACACGCGAGGCATCGTCGCCCCGAAGAGAGAGGAAAATCGTCGTCGGCATCGGTTGTCCCCGGCATGATCACAACCCTGCGAACGGGCGGGATCGCGCGCCGAAATTCGCTCGGCAGATCGCTAGCCCGCACTCGCGCAGGGTTGGAAAGTCCTTAGCGGTTCGCGGCCGCTCGCTGCGCCTCGCGCGCGGCCTTCCGGCGCTTCTTGCGCTCGCTGGCCTTGACCTTGGCGCGGGCGGCTTCACCCTTCGACAGGTAATGGCGCTTGCGCTTCGCCTCGCCAAGAATCCCCGACTTAATGATTGTGCGTCCGAAGCGGCGCAGCATCGCCTCGAAACTCTCGCCCGGTTGCTGATCGACCTGCATTGAGCTTCGTCCCTCCTTAAGTGCAATCCCAGGGTCACCAATCATCCGTGCTGCGTCTTTGGCAAACACGATGCCAATGCGCCACAGCACGGCACACCTCGCCATTATCGCACATCCCCTAACTCGTGTGCAGGGGATGGCGCGGAGATGGGTGAAACATGTCGGGGTTTAGGCGCGAGTCGATGAGTTGCGGACAATCAAATGTGTCGGCAGTGTCACCTCGCGGCCAGCGCCGCGCCCGATCGTCTCGCGGAGGAGGTGGACCGCCATCTCACCCAGCAGCGCCAGATCGCGGGCGACGACCGTGATCGGTGGGCTATAAAGCTGCGTCAGATCGAGATCATCGGCACCGATCAGCGCCAGATCGCGTCCCGCGACACACTGATGCGCCTGTAGCGCCCGGAGGACACCGAGCAGCAAATTGTTGCCGCCGACAATCAGCGCCGTCGGGGGCACCGACGATTGCAGAAGGGCGCTAGCCTCGGCATAGGCAGCTGTCGCGGACATCGTGACGCTACGCACCAGCCCCGGCTCGGGCGTGAGCCCTGCCGCTTCACACCCCGCCTGGAATGCTTTCAGGCGTTCCCTGGCCGGCCACCACCAGCTCTGACCGCAGATCAGCGCGATGCGCCGGTGGCCCTGTGTGATGAGATGGTCGATCGCGGCGCGCATCCCGCTCGCATAGTCGCTTCTGACGGCGCTCAGGTGCGGTGCGTTTTCCGGTATGTCGCTATCGAAGAGGACCGCGGGGAGGTGCAGGCGTGTGAGGTCATCGATCACCTGTTGCTGACCAGCGATGCTGGAATCGATCAGCAGGCCATCGACACGCCGCTGCGCCATCAGTTGCAGG
>DATCMP010000303.1:0-6684 GCA_036563365.1 Thermomicrobiales bacterium | reverse complement strand
TCATCGCGTCCAGCAACCCGTCGATCCTCGCGTTGTCCACCGGCCTCGCCCTTTCGCGCCACGTCGCTCGCCGATTTCGTTACAGTGTCGGGAGCGCAAGCGCCGCGCCAAGCGTGACGACAAAGCACGCGCCCACCCTGCTCAGGATGGGCGCGCGTGTACCTGGAGGGGCTAACACGGGATTAGTCGGCGGCCATCGCCTCGGCGACGGGCGCACTCACCCGCCCGAACCAGGCGGTCGGGATAACGCCGCGAATCGAGGCATCGACGATCTCGACCGGATGGACGGTCGGGATTGTGACATCCATCCGCCCCAGCGCCGCCCCGATCTGCAAGAGACAGCCGGGATTCGCCGTGGCGATGATCTCCGGGTTGGTGTCGAGGATATTGCGCGCCTTGCGTGCGCCGAGATCGTTGGCGGCGTCCGGCTGGACGAGGTTGTAAATCCCGGCGCTGCCGCAGCAGATCTCCGCCTCGGGGATGTCGAGCAATTCCAGGCCGGGGATGTCGCGCAGGACGGCGCGCGGCTGACGACGCACGCCCTGTGCGTGGCCGAGGTGGCAGGCGTCGTGGTAGGCCACGCGCAGCGGCACCGGCCCGCGCGGCGCGATCGGCTCCAGTTCGGCCAGCAGCTCGGAGATGTCGCGCACCCGCTCGGAGAACTGCCGCGCCCGCTCGGCGTAGGCCGGGTCGTCGCGCAGCAGGTAACCGTACTCTTTCAGGGTCGAACCACAGCCTGCCGCGTTGACGACGATCGTGTCCACATCGGCCCGCTCGAAGGTGTCGATCAAGAGGCGGGCGCGTTCCAGTCCGCCATCCTCGCGACCGGCGTGGAAGTTCAGCGCGCCGCAGCAGCCCTGCTCCTCCGGCACCACCACGTCGCAGCCCTCCGCCGTCAGCACACGGATCGTAGCGGCGTTGACCGGGTCGAAGAAGACGCGCTGCACGCAACCGGAGAGCAGCCCCACCCGCCGCCGCGCCTTGCCGCGCGCCGGGGTGAACGCCGACGACTTCGCGGTCAGCGCTCCGAGCGAGACCGGCGGCAAGACGGCCTCCATCCCCAGCAGTCGCGCGGGGATGAGGCGCTGTGCCAGCGGCGAGCGCAGCACTTTCTTCAGCCCGCTCTGCTGATAGAGCCAGAGGAGCGGCAACGCCGCACGCAATCGCTCGGGGTGCGGGAAGAGCGCGAAGAGGAGCGAGCGGAAGGCATCGTCGTAGAACGAGCGCTCGTAGCGGCGCTCGACCTGGGCGCGCGTCGATTCGATCAGCTTCTCGTACTGCACGCCGGAGGGACAGGCGGTGACACAGGCCATGCAGCCGAGGCAGAGGTCCATATGCCGCACGAACTCGTCCGTCATCCCGATCTCGCCGTCGGAGGCCATCCGCATCAGGTAAATCCGGCCGCGCGGCGAGTCCATCTCCTCGCCCCAGAGGAGGTAGGTCGGGCAGGTCGGCAGGCAAAAGCCGCAGTGGACACAATCGTCGATCAGCTCTGGCTCCGGCGGGCGGTGATTATCGAACGCACGCAGGAGATCGGCGCGGGCGTGGCCCTCGCTGCGACCATAACCTTGCGTCGCCGCCGCCGCACCAGCCCCCACGCCGATCTCCTGCGGGCCGGCCGACGGGCGATCCATCCCCGCCGCCTGTGCGGCGGCCTGCATATGCGCCGGCTCGGGGCCATGCGGCATCTCGTCATCGTGCGCTGCGCGCTCGGCTTGTTGATAGCTGCTCGGGTCAGCGACCCGTCGTGACGGGGAATCGTCCGATCCCGATCCGTTTCCTGTTGCCATCGCCCCTATATCCCTCCCACGAAGCGCCCCGGATTCAGGGTCGCGTGTGGATCGAACTGTTCTTTCACGCGCCGCATGATCGCCAGCGCCGGACTCGCCCCCCAGGGATCGACCAGGTTTAGGATCGCGGGCGGCGCATCGGTCACGACCAGGCTCCCACCGTGCGCGACCGCCGCCGCGCGCAGATCCGCCACGATCGCCCGCAGCGCCGCTGGCTCTCCAGTGAAGCGCAGATCGACCAAGCCATGCCCGGCGTGCGCGATCCAGGCACCCGCTATCGCGAGCCGCGCCGCACGATCACGCAACGTGGCGAGCCAGGGGAGAATCGTCGTTGGTAGAAGGCTCACCTTCAAGCGGATCGTGTCAGTCGCAGATGCCGCGATAACTGGCCCCGCCACCACCGCACGCCAATAATCGACCTCCTCGTCACCGGCCAATATCTCGGCGTTGCCGCCAAGCCCCGACGCAAAGGCACCAACCTCGGAGGCTTGCGCTTCCGACGCTGTCGCGCTCCCCTCGAAGCGCACCGCCAGCACGCAGGCGTCAGCATCCGTGGAGCCGCTGATCGTCAGCGTGGATGGCACGAGCGTCGAATTCAGCAGCTTAACCGCGAGGTTGCAGAGCGGGCTGTACGCCGAGGTGTGCAACAGCACCGTACTGGCACTCGCCGCCTTGGGGTAGAGGCGGAACGTCGCCGAGACGATCACGCCGAGGGTGCCGAGCGAGCCGGTGAAGAGTTTTGGCAGATCGAACCCCGCGACATTCTTGACGACCTTGCCGCCGCCTTTGGCGATCGTGCCGTCGGCGCGCACGATCCGCACCCCGATGATCTGGTCGCGCACGCCGCCGTAGCGCAGCCGGTGCGCCCCGCTGACCGCCGTGGCGACGATCCCGCCGATCGTCGTCGCGGGCGGCAAGGCCGGGTCGAGCGCCAGCCATTGCCCCGCGCGACCGAGTTCCGCCTGGAAATCGGCCAGCGTCATCCCCGCCTCGGCGGTTGCGGTCATGTCGCCTGGCTCGTGCTCCACGAGCGTAGCCAGGCCGCGCGTACTGAGCAGGATGTCACCACCGGTCGGCGGATGCCCCATCCCGAGTTGCGTCCCGCCGCCACGCACGAGAACCTTTAAGCCCTCGGCGTCGGCATAGGCCAGGATCGCCGCTACCTCTTCCTCGGTTGTCGGCTCGACCACAACCTTCGGCTGCACACCCGCAACCGCATCGTCCGCGGTCGCCGCCCGCACATGCCCCCCAGCACGTTCCCCGAGCGCCTCAGACAGCGTCCCCACTGCTATAACCATCACGTACTCCTGAGAGGCGATTTCACCGCAGAGACACAAAGCGGGAGGAGAGAAACGGGATGAACGCAGAGACGCAGAGTACGAGTGAGTTCGCGGAGAGGGAACGAGAATATCCCCGTCTTCTCTGCGCGCTCCTTCCCCTCAGCGTCTCTGCGTTCATCCGTCCCCTCTCTGCGCGTCTCTACGGTAAACCCCGTCCCCTTACCCGCTCAGAACCGATCGGCCACGCCCGCAATTTCGAGCGGGTGCGGGACATAGACACCCGGCGTCTCGCCACAGAGGCGCGGCGTCGGATAGACCTTGCCGGGGTTGCAGAGATTGCCGGGGTTGAACGCGCAGCGGATCATCTGGTGCGTTTCCATGTCGGCGTCACTGAACATCGCTGACATGTACGGCTGCTTCTCGACGCCGACGCCGTGCTCGCCGGTGATACTACCGCCATGCGCGACACAGGTCTTGAGGATGTCGCCCGCCAGATGTTCGGCCTTCTCGTAGTCATCCTTATCGGGGTATAGGACCAGCGGGTGCAGATTGCCGTCCCCCGCATGGAAGACGTTGGCGACGCGCAGGCCGTACTGCTCGCCAAGCGCCGCGATCTCGCGCAGCACCTGCGGGAGCCGCGTACGGGGGATAACGCCATCTTGCACGATGTAGTTGGGGCTCAATCGACCCATCGCGGCGAAGGCGGCCTTACGCCCCTTCCAGAAAAGGGTCCGCTCGTCGGCGTCGCGGGCGATGCGGATCTCCGTCGCGCCGGCGTCCCGGCAGATCGTCTCAACCAGCCCCTGCTGCTCGTCGACCTCGACCGCGCGACCATCCAACTCGACCAGCAGCACCGCGCCCGCGTCGAGCGGATACCCGGCGTGCGTCGCCGCCTCGGTCGCCTGGATCGCCAGATTGTCCATCATCTCGATCGCCGAGGGGACGATCCCCGCGCTGATGATCCCCGACACCGCCTCGCCCGCCGCATCGGTCGAAGCGAAGGCGACGAGCGAGAGGCGGATCGACTCGGCGCGACGCACCAGCCGCAGGGTGATCTTCGTGCAAATGCCGAGCATCCCTTCGGAGCCGACGAAGATGCCGGGGAGATCGTAGCCGGGCGTCTCGACCGTCGCGCCGCCGATCTCCACTACATCGCCATCGGGGGTCACGATCTCCATCCCGAGGACGTGGTTCACGGTGAAGCCGTATTTCAGGCAATGCGCGCCGCCGGAGTTCTCGGCCACGTTACCGCCGATCGAGCAGACCTGCTGGCTCGAAGGATCGGGCGCGTAATAGTAGCCATGCGGGGCGACTTTCTGCGTCACCCACAGATTCAGCACGCCCGGCTCCACGACGATCCGCTGATTGGGCAGATCGACCTCGTGGATCCGCTGCATCTTGCTGAGGCCGATCACCACGCAACCCTCGACCGGCAACGCCCCTCCGCTGAGCCCCGTACCGGAGCCACGCGGCACGAACGGCACGCCGTAGCGTCGACAGAGGCGTACCACGTCGCGCACCTCAGCGGTCGTCGTCGGCAGGACCACGAGCGCGGGTGCCTGCCGAAAGACCGTCAGACCGTCGGATTCGTAGACGCGCAACTGCTCCGGTCGGGCGATCAGCCCTTGCGGCCCGACAACCGCCCCGATCTCGCGCGCCAATTCCTGTATATTCGCGGCGATCGTTGTCATCGCGGTCCCCCTCCTCGCGCTACGCCCACCTCGTGGAGCATCGGCCACCACAGACCATCGCCTGGCGCCTCGCCCGATGGCGGTACGCTTCATTATGGCAAAAGGGTCACAGGAACGTAAAGCCCGCACGCAAGATCAATCTGCCGTAGACCAAGATGGGACCATCGGTAGACCGAGACAGGACCTCCAGGCGATTGTCAACGACCATCGCCGCTTGTAGATTTAGATGAGACACGATTATGAGCATAGGGCCGGGGATGAAGCCGGAGATGTCGAGTCGCCAACGAACACGCTATCCTCACAGCATCAGGCGTACCGGGACAAATCCCACCGCATTGCAGATCGAAAATGCGCGGCTCCGCAAGGAGATCGCACGTTCGCACGCGGAACGCGCCGCATTCTCGCGTTTCTTCATCGATGCGGATGCCTCAGGTGATCGTGAAGCGCGTCTCGGGGCTGTTGCGAACGCCGCACGGCAGGCATTAAGAGCGCACGGCGCGGCGCTCTACCTCTACAGCGCCGACCATGAGCGCACCACGGAAGCATTCTTCGCCGGATACGCCGACCCCGAGGCGGCGCGCCAGCATGCCTTGCGCCAGTCGCCACAACAGCTACACCCCGAACAATCATTGCTCGAGGCCGACCAGCCGCTGACGATGACCGTGAGGCCCGATGCGCCGACTCGCCCTTACCCTGGCCCGATAGGGAGCATATGGCAGACCTTGACGGTGCCATTATCCTCCAAGGGGCTGGTCATCGGTTGCCTGCAACTGAGCAGGGCGCAGGCGGGCATCCCATTTACCGCGAGCGAGGTAGCCTTCGGTCGGTACCTCGCCGCCCCAACCGTGCTGATCATCGAGCGGATCAAGCAAGAGATGGCAATTCAGCAACGGGCGATCCGGGCAGAAGCGTTACGCGAAATCGGTCGTCAACTGAGCACCGAACTCGAACTCGACCGTTTCCTGGAAACTGCGGCCAAGCACCTGATGACGCTCCTGAATGTGCGCGACTTCCTGCTCACCAGTTGGGACGAAACGGCGCAGGAATTGACGCCCGCCCTCTATATCAACGACGGTGTTCGGCATGAATGGCGGGTGAGTATCCGCCCCGGCGAGCGACGCGGCCTCACCGGCGTGGTCGTTAACGAACGCCGCACGCTCCATGTGCCGGACTATCTGGAGGAGTGTCGGCGTCAGGGGGTCGACCCTGTTGTGCCAGAGGGCGACTGGCGTGAACTCGCCTGGGCCGGGGTGCCGCTGATCGCGCGCGGGCAACTCATCGGCGTTATCGTCATCGAGCGGCGGGGGCAGGTTTTCACGACGGAAGAGGTTGTGATCCTCGAATCGCTCGCCGGACAACTCGCGACGGCGATGGAGAATGCGCGACTCTACGCCGAGGTACGCCAACTCGCGACAACCGACTCCCTGACCGGGCTCGCGAACCATCGGCATCTCCATGCACGCCTCGAACAGGAGCTTCAGCGCGCGATCCGCCACAATCGCCCGCTCGCTATCGCGATGGTCGATCTCGACAACTTCAAACGCTACAATGACACCTATGGACATCAGGTGGGCGATGAGCTCCTCCGCGTCATCGCTGCGGTCTTCCGGGCGGAAGCGCGCAACGGCGACATCATCGGTCGCTATGGTGGCGATGAGTTTCTGCTGGTATTACCAGAGACGACCGCCGCCGCCGCCGCGACCGTCTTGGCGCGTATCGGCGCGCGGCTGGCGACCCTCGCGCACACATCCGAGCAGCAGGATGGGCCGATCGTCACGGCGAGCGTCGGGATCGCCGCCTATCCGGGCGAGGCGCGATCGGCGCATGACCTGATCGCCCTTGCCGATTCCGCCCTCTACGCCGAGAAGAACGCCAGGCGAGCAGACAGCTACGCATAGCGACGTAGCGACGGCGGGCTCAGCC
>DATCMP010000240.1:0-10432 GCA_036563365.1 Thermomicrobiales bacterium | reverse complement strand
CGACAAAATCCGCGTGAAGGTGCCGGACGTGCGGCATTTCGTGGCGCTCGAAGGGGCGGGCGACGGCTGGCTGGACTACGAGGCGACCCTGGCGGCGGCGAGCCCCAACTTCACCCCGGCGGAGATCGGCGAGAACGATCTGATCACGATCAACTACACCTCCGGCACGACCTCCCGCCCGAAGGGGGTGATGACGACCCACCGCAACACCTACATGAACTCGGTCGGCACGATGATCCACGTCCACCTCTCGCCCGCCGACCGCTACCTCTGGACGTTGCCGATGTTCCACGTCAACGGTTGGACGTTCGTCTGGACGATGACGGCGGTCGGCGGGACGCATATCTGCCTGCGGAAGGTCGATCCGATCCCGGTCTACGGCCTGATCGCCGAGGAACGGGTGACGATCCTCTGCGCCGCGCCGACGGTGCTGATCGGCCTCGCCAATGGCCCCGCCGAGGCGCGGGCGGCGGTGCCGGGCGGCGTGCGGGTGCTGACGGCGGGCGCGCCCCCGGCGGCGGCGACGATCGCGCGGGTCGAGGGGGAGTTGGGCTGGGTGATCACCCACGTCTACGGCCTGACGGAGACGGCCCCGCTGATCCTCGTCTGCGAACCGCGCCCCGAGCACGCCGAGGGCTCGGGCGAGGAGCGGGCGCGGTTGAAAGCGCGGCAGGGCGTGGAACTGATCACCTCCGGCGAGTTGCGCGTGGTCGATGAAAACGACCAGGAGGTGCCGCACGACGGCGCGACGGTAGGGGAGATCGTCGTGCGCGGCAACGTCGTGATGGCCGGGTATTACAACGACCCCGAGGCGACGGCGACGGCGATGCGCGGCGGCTGGTTCCACACCGGCGACGCCGCGATCGTCCACCCGGACGGTTATGCGGAGATCCGCGACCGCCTGAAAGATGTGATCATCAGCGGCGGCGAGAATATCTCCTCGGTGGAGGTCGAAGGGACGCTGCTCGGCCACCCGGCGGTGCAGGAGGCGGCGGTCGTCGGGCTGCCGGACGAGCGCTGGGGCGAGTCCCCGCACGCCTTCATCATCCGCCAGCCCGGCGTCGCGGCGGTCACGGAGGAGGAGTTGCGCCAGTTCACGCGCGACCGGCTGGCGCACTTCAAGGTGCCGCAGCGGTTCCATTTCGTGGACGAGTTGCCGAAGACCGCGACCGGCAAGATCCAGAAGTTCGTGTTGCGCGGCAGGCAGGCGGGGATCGCGCGGCAGTAGGGGTGATAATTACGTCTTAATATGGTGGTGAGGTAGTTGCCCGGATGCGCCGGGGCCACCGATTCAAATCGACGGCCCCGACGTCTACTGATCACCACTCACCGCTCGCTCAGCGGTCCCCGACCGAGCAGCATACGCAGATAGAACGGTACCATCGGTGCCATCTCCCACCGCGCGGACAGGGCTGGCAAGATGGCGCGATGATACGTGACTGCGTGATACAGCGGTGCTACTCGCTGTGCCAGCGCGAATATCCGCTCTAATTCCTCCCTTCTTGCGTAGGCGAGCCAGGGTTTCAAATAGGCGTCGCGTAACCGGATTTCGATATGGGGGTCGTCGGGAAATGCGCGTGCTGCGTCTTCCAGGAAGAGCGTGAGGCTGAAGAAGGGGTGAGTCAGCGCACTATCTGACCAGTCGAAGTAGAGGTATCCCCCGGTCGTTGCAGCAATGTTCCCTGCCCAGAAGTCGCCGTGCTCCAGTGTTTCAGGTATGGTTGTATGCGCCATATCTGCACAACACTTTTTGAGGTCCGGGACGAGGGTATGCAGCTTACCGATCTCTGCCTTGGTCAGCCCGCCAGGCGCATCCGTCAGGAGGGTGCGAGAACCCTCTAGGAGCGCCTCTAACCCGGCTGGCAACGTGGCGACTGGTCGGCGGGGACAACCAAGCTCGTGCAACGCTGCTGTACGGGGAATGCAGTCGATCTGGATTTCGGCGTAGCGCCGTATGGCTGCTACCCATTGCTCGACCGCATAGAGATGGTTAAGTCCGACGCCGCCGAAATCCTCCATCAGCATCCACCCTCGATCGTCGTCACGGGCGAGGATAGTGGGGGACGAGCCGACATACCGTTGCGCCAAGAGGGCGGTCAGCGGCAACTCATGGGCGAATATTTTTGGCACCGCCTTGAAGTAGACATATTCACCAGCAGTCGATACCCGGAGCAAGCAAGAGCGCTCCCAAGAACGCAACCGTTCGGGTGGCGCATCGGCGATTAGGTTGCGGTGCGCGAGTTGGATGTCGATCCAGGTTGTTACCTCCGCACTCCAACCCGCTTGGTACCAGGGCGGGCGCTGTGCCAACGCCGACGCATTGGCGCTTTCGACGAACCACTGATCAAGCAACGCGCGATGGGTAGGCACCGAGAGGGCGAGATGCTCAATCTCGTCACGCCCGAACCAGCGCCCGCCCGGTGGGGGAACCCAACCGGAAGGTGCGGGCGCGATCTCGTACATGTACTCGCTCCGATCGGATTGTGGATCGTGACCGACATATATGCAGCGCAACGTCGCCATGTCGAGGGCGAAGCGCTCCAATAGTGCGTGGCCGACCCCCTCTACTACTTGCCAGAAGGGCCGATTTTCGCCTTCGTACGACCACCACGGGAGTGTCCAGTTTCCCTCGACGGGAACGAGCAGCACCCGAGCCTCGTTGAGGTGAGGGATGACGCAGTAATAGGTGAGCGCGACCGGATAGGTTGATGCGGGTGGCGTACGTTGATCCATCGTAGCATCTCTCCTCGACGTGCATCGGCACACGGTCACGACCTGGCCGATATTCCCCTATCAACATTGATGTGGCACAGCACACCCGCAAAGAGTTGCGCGTGTAACTGTGGATTTGCGGGAGGAGTGGAATGCTAACGCGCCATAGCGTCACCTTGCTAGAGGGTGAGGTAAAGATGCTGCGTGCTACTCATGCACGCCCCATCGGATCATACTATGGCTGTTCACGGATAGGTAGTCAATCTCGGCCACAGGAAATGTTGCCGCATACGCGATCGGTCAACCTCGTTTGCTCAGTCGTCCAGGTCGCGCGCGGTGACGGCGGCGACGATGGCGGCGGCGAACGCGATGAAACGCCGCGCGAAAAGCTGCTGCTCGGCGGCGGGCCAGTCGCGTAGCGCGTGCGCGAAGGTGGCGTGCTGGTAGCGGCGGGCGGCGGCGGCGAGTTCGCGACCGGCGGGGGTGAGGTCGAGGCGGCGGCGGCGCGCGTCGGTCGGCGAGGGGCTGCCGGTCAGGTAGCCGTCGGCGAGGGTTTCGGCGACGAGGCGGCTGGCGGTCGAGGGGTCGATCGCGAGGTGCGCGGCGACCGCCCCGACGCCGATCTCCGCGTCCGGTGCCGCCTCGCGGGTCGCCTCGACCGCCTGCACCACCATGATCCGCGACAGTTCGACCGCGCGCCCGGCCTCGTCGGTCGGCCCCCGTCCCTCTGTCGGACGCCCCAGGACGCGACCGAGGTGGAAGAGGGCGCGCCCGGCCTCGTCGAAGAGCGTCGCGTCGTCGTCGGTGTGGCCTGCCATCCCCTCCCTCATCGTTGTCGCGCGGTCCGGTTGGGGAGTGTACCACCGGACATCCGTCGTGCGACAGTGGTGATATGTATGTATAATACATATAATAAATGAGAGTGATGACGGAGGGCACAATGTCGGGTGCGTTGCGGGTGGTGCGGGAATGGCAGGGGGCGATTAATCGCCGCGATCTGGAACGCCTGCGTGCGATCACGGCGGCGGGGGTCGCGATCGTCGGGCCGCGCGGCGTCGGCTACGGGTTCGATTTGCTCGCCGATTGGCTCGGGCGGGCGGGGTTGGCGCTGGAAACCAGGCGCAGCTTCGTGCGCGGCGACACGGTCGTGATGGAGCAGGAGGGGGTCTGGTCGGAAGTCGAGAGCGGCGAGCGGCGCGGGGCGGCGACCGTCGCCTCCGCCTTTGTGGTTGCGGATGGCCGCGTCATCCGGTATGCGCGCTACGACACGCTCGCGGAAGCACTCGCCGCCACCGGGTTGAGCGCTGACGATGAGGTGGTGGGCGGCTGAGTAGGCGTGCGACAGGGCAGGGGCGAGCTGGCTACATACAGATCGCCAGTCCATCTCGACATGGCACTGGCACAGGTGGTACGTTCGTAGGGACGACATCCCCACGGGGGCGACTTAGTTCGCCTCGGGCGCTCGCTGCTCCCGCTCCGCCGCCGCCTTCGCGGCATCGAGCCGCAGCCGCGCCTCGTGCCAGTGCTTCGCAGCCACCGCGACCAAGCCCTCCAGGGGCTGGGTGGCCGGATGGTCGAGCGGTAGCGCGTTCAGGGCGCGGTGTAGGGTGCTATATGCCCGGCGCGCCGTGATGAGCGCTTGCCGCAGTTGTTGCAGGTCCTGCCCCGGCACCGCCGACCCCCCTTGCCGCCGTTCCCGCGTGATCCTCCTTTCGCACTCGTCATGCCAAGACTATGCACAAGGTTTGTCGCTGCCGGTGCTCCCTTAGCACCATCCGACTCTTACCACGCCGCGTGAAGCGCCGCCGTCGGCGCGGCCTCGCGGACATGGTGGCATGATCCATGATAACGGGTATGGCATTGGCGTGCCGTGCGCGCCCGAGCGGGACGCTACGAAGCCGCGTACGGTTTGATGCGGAGGAGTTTACGATGAGCAAGTCCGAGCAGGATGAGAAAGTCGCGCGGTTCACGGCCGATCCCGAGACCGCCGATGGCAAGGCCCCCGGCGCGACCGGTCGCAACACCGACCATGGCCTGACGCAGCAATCCGGGACCCTGGTGGGGCAGGGCGACGCCGTGGATACCGAGGACAGCGCCGGGGCGATCACCGAGACTGCCGGCACGACCGCCGGTCGCCACGTCGATAAGCAGCCGGATGAGCGCGAGTAGGGGTTGGTACGTTCCCGCGGTGGATGATCGGCGGCTGGCGTGCGCGTCGCCGCTCTCCTCTCGCCATCGTGTCAATCGCCCACACATCCATCCATCCATCGGGGCCTCCATCGGGGCCTCCATCGGGGCACCATCGGGCGCACATCGTCCGTCCCCTCGCCACTCCGCGCTATTCCCCGAGTAACAACCCACGTAGTTCGGCGACGCTGTTCACGATGTGGCTCGCCCTCGCTTCGGCCAGTTCGGCGGGCGTACCCGCGCCGTAGGTGACGCCGATCGCGGCGATCCCGTTGGCCCGCGCGCCGATGATGTCGTGCTCGCGGTCGCCGATCATCACGAAGGCTGCCGGGTCGGCGCCGGGGTGCAGAGCGAGGGCCTGCCGGACGAGCGTCGCCTTATCGCTGTTGGTGAGATCCAGGTTCGCGCCGATGATCCCTGCGAAGAAGCCGTCGAGCTCGAAATGCGCGGCGATCGGCGCGGCGAAGTGCGTCGGCTTCGAGGTGACGATGTAGAGGGTCTTGCCCTGTTCGCGCAGCGCCCCGAGCAGGGCGGAGATACCGTCGAAGAGCAGATTTTCGTACATCCCCTGGCGGGAGAAATAGTCGCGATACGTTTCCACCGCGCGCCAGGTCTGCGCCTCATCGAAGCCGTAACGACTCGCGAACGACTGGTGGAGCGGCGGGCCGATGAACGATCGGAGATTCGCCAGCGGTTCCTCGATGCCGAACTGCGCCAGCGCGTGCTGGACCGACTTGGTGATCCCCTCCGTCGGGTCGGTTAGCGTGCCATCGAGGTCGAACAGGATGATCTCGTAGGCCATCTTCTCCCCTTGTGGCGGCGTGTGCGCCCTGACGCTGCGGGTGGCTGAGTTGCCGCCGCGTGGATGATAGCGGCGGGGCGGGGGGCGTGGCAAGGGGGAGGAGGGCCAGCGGGTCAGACCGGGACTGAAGTCCCGGCTAGGGGCTGCGGCCACGAAGTCCACTCAAGTGGACTAAGTTCGTTGCTGGAGCGGTGCCTATCGGGGTAAGCAATGCCTTTCCAGCGAACCTAGCCTACTTCAGTAGGCTTCGTGGCCGCAGCCCCTAGCCGGGGATTTTAATCCCTGGTCCTCCGCGCCTCATGAACTACTAACATCTTACCATCGACCCGACCATCAATTTGACGACTTTACTCCTGCCGTTTATCCTGCGCCCACGCGCAATAGGACGGTGGTCTGATGGCTATGGCGGGATCGGCGGGGCCGGATGAGTCGGCGAAGCGGCGATCCCCGAATGGAGGGACAGCGATGAACGGCACCGAAGCGGTCGCCCGCGTCTTGCAACTGGAAGGGATCGAATACCTGTTCGCGTACCCGAACAACCCGATCATCGACGCGGCGGCGGCGATCGGCATCCGGCCGATCATCGCGCGCACCGAGAAGACGCTGCTGAATATGACCGACGGGTTCAGTCGCGCGACGAACGGGCGGCGGCTCGGCGTCTGCGTCGTGCAGGCGGGGCCGGGGATCGAGAACGCCTATGGCGGCGTCGCGCAGGCGTACGCTGACTCCATCCCGATGCTCCTCCTCCCGGGCGGGCCGGATCAGCACCGGCTCGGCGTGCCGGGCGGCGAGTATGACCCGCTGCCGACCTATCGCAACGTGACCAAGTGGGCCGCGCGGGTCAACTACGTCGACCGCGTGCCGGAGATGTTGCGGCGGGCGTTCAGCCACCTCCGCACCGGGCAGGGCGCGCCGGTGCTGCTCGAAATCCCGCGCGACGTGATGTTGGCCCAGGTCGATGAGGCGCGGTTTGCCTACACCCCGGCGCGCGGCTATCGCTCGGCGGGCGACCCGGCCGATGTGGCCGAGGCGGCGCGGCTGCTCCTCGCGTCCAGCCGCCCGGTCCTCCACGCGGGGCACGGCGTCCTCTGGGCCGAGGCGTGGGACGAGTTGCGCGAACTGGCCGAAACCCTGCAAATCCCGGTGATGACGACGATGGCGGGCAAGAGCGCCTTCCCGGAGGATCACCCGCTTTCCGTGGGCGCGGGCGGGCATACCCTCGCGCGGGCGGCGGGGCAGGCGCTGGTGCGCGCCGACCTGATCCTCGGCATCGGCGCGAGCTTCGCCAAGGGCAGCTTCTCCGCGCCGCTCCCGGCGGGCAAGACGCTGGTGCAGATTACCAACTCCCCGCGCGACCTCGACCGCGACTACCCGACCGATCATGCGGTCGTCGGCGACGCCAAGCTGGTCCTGCGCCAACTGATCGACGAGGTGCGGGCGCAGGGCGGCGGCGGGGCGCGCGGCGGCTACATCGACGCGGCGGGCGAGATCCGCGAGGCGCGCGAGGCCGAGCGGCAGGAATGGTCGCCGCGCCTGACCTCGGGCGAGTCGCCGATCAACCCGTACCGGGTGATCCACGAACTCTCCAACGCGGTCGATCGCCGCGAGACGATGATCACGCACGACTCCGGCAACCCGCGCGACCAGACGCTGACCTTCTGGGAGTCGCTGGCCCCGCGCGGCTACCTCGGCTGGGGGAAATCGACGCAACTCGGCACCGGCCTGGGGATCGCGCTGGGAGCGAAGCTGGCCTTCCCGGACAAGCTGGTGATCAACATCATGGGCGATCTGGCGTTCGGCACGGCGGCGACGGAGGTGGAGACGGCGGTGCGCGAGCGCCTGCCGATCATGACGATCCTGCTGAACAACTCGCGGATGGGCGGCTACAACCACCACATGCCCGCCGCAAGCGAGCGGTTCGGCTCGAACCAGCTTTCCGGGCGCTACGCGGGCCTGGCGGCGGAACTCGGTGCCTACAGCGAACGGGTCGAGGACCCGAACGAAGTCGCCGCCGCGATCGCGCGCGGGATCGCCGCGACGCGCGACGGTCGCCCGGTGGTCCTGGAGATGATCACCAAGGAGGAGCCGGTCTTCCCATCCGCTGGCGCGGTCCTCGCCGCCGCCGGTGAGCGGGTGAGCGCGCAGGCGTATTAGGCTTGGGTGATTCGTGGCCGCCCGGACGTATCTTTCAACGTCCGGGCGGCGTTATGCTTATCGCTAATGGATAATTCACCCACTGTTGTTGTAGTTATTGTGCCAATGTGCGCTGCCATTATGCGATAGGAGCGGGAATGTCGCGGCAGCGTGAATGGCTTCTCATCAGGATCGTCCTGGCCTTGCTATTCTGCGGTGGCGTTGTCGAGGCCAAGCGTGCTCTCTTCCCGACCGATAGCGATTACGGCATCATCCTCACCTTCCGGGGTGGGGAAATGCGTGCTGTAGCACTCGACCCGACCGGGACACGACTCGCGATTGTCGATGGGTACGGCGGGGTGCGGATCGTTGGCGCTACCGATGGACAAGAACGGCAACGCCTACCTACTTGGGAGGCCCCGAACGAAATAGTGGGGGCACCGGAACTTATCTGGAATCGTGACCAAGTGGTTTTCAGTCCAGATGGGCATTATCTCGCTCAGGCTGGACAACGTGGGTTGCGCGTGTGGGCATTGGATCGTGATGCTCTGATTACGCTTGCTGCTGCTCCCGTTAGTTCAATAGGAGCACTGAGCTTCTTACCAGATGGACAACTCCAGGTCCGAGCGACGATAGGTGGGATTTACCGTTGGCGGTTGCCTGATGGCGTTCCTACGGTGTTCCCCGCTACACCACTGATCGGTCAGGAGGTATGGGCCTTTGGGGGACAAGGACGCTGGTCTTTATTGTGCAATCGGGTGGCAAGCGGCGATTTCCTCCCCGATATGGCGGTAACTGTCAGCGATATTGGGGGTGATGAGGTTGAGCGGGTAATTGTTCCCCAGGGTGGTTCATGCTCTGAACTTGTGCTTGGCCCAGATGGGACGATGCTAGCGGCGAGGTCGCTCGGCAACCAGTATCATCTTCTCGACTGGCGGGCCGGTCGTGTGCGACACACAATCCAACTCGATAGCGCGAGCGGTGGTGGCGGGATCGGTTTTAGCCCCGATGGATCACGAGTGCTCCTGGGTGGGGAAGGTGCGATTCGCGTTATCTTGGTGCGGACCGGGTGGGGCATTGGCACGGTTCGCGCCTTGCCGTGGCTTGACCTCAGGCACCCAGTAGGGTTCAGCGATGTGCAGATGAGCGCAGACGGGCGGCTTGTTGTGGCCTTGTGCGGTGATATTGCTTTACGCGTGTGGCGTGTGTAGTGCCGATTTGGGCAATTGTGGCGATCTGTAAGCGCCGGGGCCGCCGGTTAAAACCGGCGCTAGGTGGCCCGCGGGCCACGAAGCCTACTGAAGTAGGCTAGGTTTGACAGTAGCGTGGTGCCTATTGTATGAGCAATACCTAGCAGCAAGCCTAGTCCACTTGAGTGGACTTCGTGGCCGCAGCCCTTAGCCGGGGTTTCAACCCCGGTCCTCCGATTCTACCGAAACCGTGAGCCAATTTAAGCTCGCCCCGGTAAATTCCATCCAATACCCCGCCCCTCACCCTGCCCTACACTCTCCACACGGCCCGCTTGGGGGCCGCAAACGAAAGGGGCGAGCATGATCACAACGGGCGAGCACACGCAGGCAAACGAGGCACGAGCGATGATCTACCCGGCGCTCAGTTACCGCGATGCGGCGGCGGCGATCGCATGGTTGACCGAGGCGTTCGGGTTCGCGGTGCTGCTGGCGGTGCCGGGGTCGGATGGGACGATCGGCCATGCGGAGTTGCGGCTGGGCGATGGGGTCATCATGCTCGGGAACGCACAGGAGGCGCGCGGCTGGCTGAGCCCGCTCGATCTGCCCGGTGCCAGTCAGACGATCTATGTCTACGTCGCCGATCTGGACGCGCACCACGCCCGCGCCGTGGCTGCTGGGGCGACGATCACGCAGCCGCTCCACGACACCGACTATGGTTCGCGCGAGTACGCCGCGACCGATCTCGAAGGACACCGGTGGAGCTTCGGCACCTATCGACCGAGCCTGTAGCGACCGGGATATTAGCAGGCAGGGAGAGTGGGGGAGGGGTGATGGAACCGTATCCGCTCGATCGCGTCCGTGCGATCTGCCTCGCGCTCCCGGAGGCGACCGAGAAAAGGGAGGGGGTGATGGTCGGTTTCCTCGTGAGGAGCAAGACCTTCGCCTGGTTCACCGACAATCATCACGGCGATGGGCGAATCGCGCTCTGGTGTAAGGCAACGCCCGAGGATCAGGACATTCTCGTCACCGCCGACCCGGCCCGCTTCTTCATGCCGCCATATGTCGCGCGCTACGGCTGGATCGGCGTGCAGCTCGATCGCGACCCCGATTGGGATGAATTGGTCACCTTGGTGGCGCGGAGCTACCGGCTGATCGCCCCGAAACGCCTCGTCGCGCGCCTCGACGCCCATTAAGGATCCCCGCGCGCTCACCTGCTGGTATTATTCCCCCGCTACGCGATTGATGAAGGGGGGAATGGGGATGGTGGCGACGGTGGGGCGGATCGGGGAGCCGGTGGCGGTGATGGGGGGCGGCACCGGCACCTACGCGCTCCTGCGCGGGCTGCGGCGCGCGATCGGGGCGGGGCTGCTGACCTCGATCCACTCGACCGCCGACGCGGGCGGCTCCT
>DATCMP010000299.1:0-3536 GCA_036563365.1 Thermomicrobiales bacterium | reverse complement strand
TGCGATCGAGCATTTCAAGGCGATCCTGATCGGGATGGACCCGATGCGGACCGAGTTCATCTCACAGCTCCTCTATCGCGGCGGCTTTTTCCCCGCGCAACGGATCCTCGCCACCGCCATCGCCGCGATCGACATCGCCCTCTGGGACATCAAGGGCAAGGCGCTCGGCGTCCCGGTCTACGATCTGCTCGGCGGGCTGGTGCGCGACAGGGTGGTCTGCTACCCGCACAACGTCGGCGGACACGGGATGGCGATCGAACCGCTGGTCGAGTCGTGCCTCAAGACCAAAGAAGAAGGCTGGCAGTTCGTCCGCTGGGGTCTGCCGAACGATGGCGAACGATTGGAGCCGCGCGAGGCGATCCGCACCGCCATCGCGCAGTTCCGGGCGATCCGCGATGCCGTCGGCGACGACATCGAACTCTGCTTCGATGTGCACACGCGGCTCGATCTGCCCGATGCGGTCTACCTCTGCAACGCCGTCGAGGAATTCCGCCCCTTCTTCATCGAAGACCCGTTGCGCGCGGAAAACCCCGACTCGTTCAAAACCCTGCGCCCGCGCACGACGGTGCCACTGGCCGCGGGTGAGCATTTCGCCTCCAAGTTCGAGTTCCGCCAACTGATCGAGGAGGAGTGGATCGACTACGCGCGGATCGATCTCTGCATCGCGGGCGGCTTCACCGAGGCGCGCAAGATCGCCGGGTGGTGCGAGACGCACTACATCAAGACGGTCCTGCACAACCCGCTCGGGCCGGTCTCCTCGGCGGCTTGCCTGCACCTCAATCTCGCCACGCCCAACTTCGGGGTGCAAGAGCAGCCCGCCAAAACCGGCACCGTCCTGACCGATGTGGTCCTCAATCAGCCGGTCTGGGAGCGCGGCCACCTGCTGCCGCCGACCGCACCGGGACTCGGGATCGAATTCGACCGCGAGGCGGCCAAGCGCTATCCATTCCGCCAGACCGAGCTACCACAATTGCGCCTCGCCGACGGCAGCTTCACCAACTGGTGAGCCACTGACACGGAAAGGCACAATAGGTCAGCCGTAGGGGGAGCAGGGCGAGCCGAGCGGACGGCGGAAAGTGGGATGCGACAGCGGGAGGGAGCTAGACCGCCGGGTGATCGGGAGCGGCGAGGCTTCCGGAGGGGCGTTCGCGGAGTAGCTCCGGCTTCCTACCGCATCCCGCTACCCCGTCGGGTTGACGAGATTCGGCCCTACCCCCCGAACGGGTGCTTGGCAGCGACGGGAGAAGGCATCTCCCTCGTCTCCCGTTCGCTCGCCTTCATTTCCGTAGCCCCTGTATGCTCTATGGTCGCGATCCTCGTCCCTGTCCCCCGGCCCCGCAACTGGCGTCCCCTTCCCCTACACTGCTACAATCGAGCAGATCAGCAGCTGTCTGATCGGCATTGCGAGGGTAGCGAACGGCGTGGGCATCACAGCATGACAGTTAATCAAGGAAGGCGTGGCACCGGCGGTCTGCGCGTTTGCAACATCGCACCCGTTATCCTTCTCGCGCTCCTGCTCCTCAGTACGCTGATCGCCTGCACCCTCGGTGGCACCACGGCCACACCGACGGCGACAACCGCCTCCATGCCCAGCGTGACAAGCAGCCCTGCCCAGGCCGCCACAGGGACGAGCGGCCCAACCGCCGCGTCACCGCGTGGCACCGGCGGCGACTCGGGCCAGACGACACCCGGTGGCGCCCCATCCGGGATCGGCGGTCCGATCCTCACCGCGCCGACGCGCACCACGAAACCGACGCCGCGCGGCGCGCAAACCCTCACCCTGGCGCTCGGCAGCAGCGACCCGACCTTCGACCCGGCCCTCGTCCGCGACGCGAATTCAAGTTTCCTCGTGCGCCAGGTCTTCCGGGGTTTGGTACGACTCGACAACAACCTCAATGTCGTCCCCGACCTCGCCGAGCGGATCGCGATCGGTGACGACGGCCTGACCTATACCTTCACCCTGCGCGCCAATGCGCTCTTCCACGACGGCAAGGCGATCGACGCGGCGGCGGTGAAGTATAGCCTCGAACGAGCGACCAACCCGGCCCTCGCAGGAGGGCAGGGGGCGCAACTCCCCGGCGCGACCTACCTCAGCGACATCCTCGGCGCGCCCGACAGACTCGCGGGCAGGGCCGACGCATTGCAAGGGGTGCGCGTAATCGACCCGCGCACGGTCGAGATCCGCCTCGATACGCCCAAGTCGTACTTCCTGATGAAGCTGAGCTACCCCGTTTCGTCGGTCGTGGATGAGGCGAATGTACGCGCCGGTGGTGCGGCCTGGGCGCGCAAGGCGAATGGTAGCGGCCCGTTCCGCATCGAGCGTGTTGCGCCCGATCAGATTGCGTTGCAACGCTTCGACCGTTTTTATGCCGGCACGCCGACCCTCGAAAAGGTGACGATCCTCTACGGTCAGGCCGCCGGTTCCCCGATGAATCTTTACGAGGGGAGCAAGATCGACTACACCAGCGTGCCGATCAGTTCGGCAGATCGCGTGCTGGTCGAGAACAGCCCCCTGCGCGCCGAGCTGACGATCACCCCCTCACTCTCGCTGACCTACATCGGCTTCAACGTCACGATGCCGCCGTACGACGACCCCGCGGTACGTCGCGCCCTCGCCCAGGCGATCAACCGTGAGCGCTTGGCGACCGTCAGCTTGGAAGGGAAGGCGGCGCTGGCGGGTGGGATCGTCCCGCCGACGATGCCCGGCGGTCCCTGGGTCGGCCAGCCGTTGCCATACGATCTCGCGGCGGCGAAAGCGGCGCTGGCGTCATCGCGCTACGGCAGCGCCGCCGCCCTGCCGCGTGCCAGCATCTACGTCGCCAGCGGCGCAGTGGCGGTCAGTATGCGAAAGGTCTACAATCGCGACCTCGGCGTGCCGCTCGAAGTCGTCAGCGTCGATTGGCCCGAGTACTTGCAAGGTCTGAGCGCGCGCGCCTATCCGGCCTTCGAGATCACCTGGATCGCTGACTACCCCGACCCCGAAAATTTCCTGCCCCTCCTCTTCGGGACCGGGAGCGGCGAGAACCACACCGGCTACAGCAACCCCGAGGTCGATCGGCTCTTCGCCGCCGCCGCCGGGGAGCGCGATCCCGCGCGCCGCCGCGCCCTCTACCTTGACGCGCAGAAGCGGATCCTCGATGATGCCGTGCTCATCCCGGCCTATCACTCGATCGATTACACCCTCGTCAAGCCGTACGTCAAGGGCCTCCCGATCACGCCGTTGGGTGTGTTGGAGTTGGATACCGTGTGGATCGAACGATGAACGCGACCGTTACTTCGGGCAGCAACCGATGAGGCCGATCGGGTTCGGACGCGCGACCAACGGGGCGGCGGATGAGGTGCCGGTGCCGCTGGAGCCGCGCGATCTCGCGCGCCTCTCGCTCGGCTGGAGCAGCGCGTTCACCACCCGCGAGCTCGAACAGCATTTGCTCACCTATCCGGGACGCTCCTGGTGGGTGCCGGGTGGCGGCGAATATCTGATCGGCGGCCCCTGGCGCAGCCGCGATGAGATCACCTCGATCGGGGAGTTGAGCGGC
>DATCMP010000297.1:0-18429 GCA_036563365.1 Thermomicrobiales bacterium | reverse complement strand
GAGACCACCTGGGCGTAGACGACCTCGTCGGTCGGGCCGTAGCAGGGGGTGCCGACCCCCAGCGCCTGGCAGGTCTCCGGCTTGTAGCCGCGGGCCACGTTGTAGTGGGCCAGCGTGCCGACGTTGCGCCAGAGGTTGTCGTCTACATCGTTGCGGTCGCTGAAGCCATTGTTATGATCTTCCTGGTCCCAGCCGAGCGGCCGGGCGATCAGGGCCGCCATCTGCGCCCGCTTGGTCCCGTCGTTCGGCGCGAAGCAGAGCTGCCCATCCTCGCGCTCGAAGCCCCGGATGACGCCGCGCGCCGAGAGCTGTCGGATCGCCTCGTAGTAGAGATCGCTGGGATTCACATCGCAGAAGGACAGCGGCTGATTGAACGTCGCGATGACGGTATGATTTGCGTTCATCGTGAGCGTCAGCGGGACCGCATGTCCGATGGCGGCCCCATCAACCGTCCAGCCGGTGAAAACGCTATTCCCTGTCGCCTTCGGCACCAGGCTCAATTGTGCCCCGGCGGGATGTGCCCCGCCGCCCGGCGTCACTGTGCCGGTGCCGGTACCATCGGTCGCGACCTGCAATGCGAATTCGGGGAGCATCCGTAGGACGAGCGAGTGGTGCCCCCCGCCCGCTACCACCTGCGCGCCGGTCACCCCGGGCACTTGGACCGGAGTCGTCACGATCGTCGGCGCGGTGATACCAACCTGCTCATTGCCATTATCGCCCCAGGCCCGCACGGTCCCATCTTGAAGGACGGCCAGGGCGTGTGATTCGCCAGCGGCGATAGCCGTTACGCTGGGGAGGTTGCTCACCAATGCCGGACGTGCCGACGGAACCGTTGCCAAGTTCGCCGTTGCTATTCTGACCCCAGGCATAGACGGTGCCGTCATCCTTGAGCGCCAGGCTGTAACGATAGCCAGCCGCGATGGCCGTGATGCCGCTCAGGCCGGGCACTTGCTCGGGGAGGCTGTGGGAGCGGCTATCGGCGACACCAAGCCCGAGTTGCCCCTGGGTATTCTGACCCCAGGCATAGACAGTGCCGTCGGCGGCCAACGCCAGGGAGTGGCCTTCACCCCCGTCAACAGCCACGATATTTTCGAGCTTCCCAACACCCCCAAGCCCCTGCACCGGCACCGGTGTGGCACGACGGGTCGTGGTGCCGTCCCCGAGGCCACCGCCACCGTTCTGTCCCCAGGCGCGGACGGTGCCATCGTTGAGGACGGCGAGGCTGTGGCTCTTGCCGGCCCCGAGCGCCTTAACGCCGCTCAGCCCGCCGACTTGCACAGGCGCGGCGCTGCACGGGAAACCACTGCTACATCCGGTTTTACCCGTGGGTACACCGAGTTGGTCAAAGGCGTTCGCCCCCCACGCGTAGACATTCCCACCGGACAGGGCAAGGCTATGGGACCGACCGGCGGCGATGGCCGTCACGTTGGCGAGACCAGGGACCGGGGTGGGACCGAGACGGCCGCCGGAAGGGAACTGTCCTAACTCGCCATTCCCATTATTCGCGCCCCACGCGAGGACCACACCATCGGACCGCAACGCGAGGCTATGGTTGCTCCCGCCAGCGATGGCGACGATCCCCTCGTCGGTCGCGGCGGCGACCGACCCTGGTGCGGCGCGTTGTACCCCTTTCGTGGCGAGGCCAAGCTGTGAGGAGCGATTGTCGCCCCAGACGAGAACTGCTCCGAGCGTTACCGTTGCGGCAACTACCGGGTTAAGGTTGACGTAGAAGGTGCTGAGCAGTAGGAGGCCAAGGAGGAGCGCCCATCCCATCCGTCGACCGTGATAGTTGCGAGTCATTTCGCGATCCCTGAATAATTGCCCGCGCACGTTACCCCTCCAAAATCGGCTCACAATATGCGTATCGCTGATAGCGTAGAAGCCTTTGATCGTTCGGGGGCTTGCCGACCAATCCCATGGCCTGACAAGCCCCCGCAACGCCTTATGGTTCGAGGAATTCGATGCCGTACTTCGCCGCAGCAGCGCCCATCCGCGCCAGTTCGGCCTCACCGATCGGGCTCGTAGGGAGCGTCAAGGCGCGGGCCGGTTCGCCGCTCTCGCGCACGAAACGCTCGAAGCCTGCGGGCGTGGTGATGACCAACATCCGGGCGGGCATGTCGTCGTCGGCACGCCAGCCGTGCGGTATGCCCCGCGGTAAGAAGGCATAGCCGCCCGGCCCCGCGCGAAAAGATTGCTCACCGACGAACCCGGCGATTGTCCCCGCCAGGACGTAAATCACCTCGTCTTCCATGTGGTGGATGTGGGGCGGCGGCCCAAAACCGGCAGGGGCCAGATGTTCGGTCACCGAGAGCGCCTCGCCGCACTGTTCTCCCGCCGTCTTGATCGTGACAAGGTTGCCGAGAAACCAGATCGCTTCCCCCATCTCCGAGGCGAGCGCGTGGTCATTTGCACCGAGCGTTGCTGTCATCGTTAAAGCTCCTTCTATTACTGTCTTGCTGCACAATCGTTGCCCAATAGCACGGAGTTGCCCCAACAAGCACGCGGCGGAGCGCGCCCGGGCGGGTATAGCGCTAGAGGCTCGACAGGGGATGGGGACGAAGCGAGGAGCACGATCCGAGATAGCTGCTTACGCCTCGCCAGGGCGGTTGGGATAGCGCTAGTGATATCCGGGCCCATTGGGAACTCCTTGCTCTGGGGTATTGCCTTTCCTATGCAGTAGTCTAGAGGTCGCGCGAGCCGACCTCTACCAACGGGGATCGCACGCTCTACCAACAGTTCAATCCGGTTCGAGAGTGTGGCATACTAACGCCGTAGTTACCCTGTAGGGATAGCGGACAGTGGGTACTGGGCGCGCGGCCTTCGACGCCTGCCCGTTGGATCAGGGGGACTCGATGCGCGAAGGGGTATCGTTCGGAGATTTGTTGCGGCGCTATCGCGAGGCGGCGGGACTCTCCCAAGGGGCGCTGGCCGAGCGCGCGGGGCTAAGCACCAATGCGATCGGGGCGCTGGAACGCGGCGAACGCAAGCGACCGTTCCCTCACACGATCGGCTTACTTGCCGATGCGCTCGGGCTGGAAAAAGCGGAACGGGCAACTCTTGTTGCGGCGGTTAACCGGCAGGAGGAGGCCGTCGGCAACGGACCCGCTCCGTCATTCAGCGGACCAACGATCATGGCACCACGCCTACCCGGTCATCTGACCACCCTCATCGGTCGCGAGCGGGAGTGTGCCTCAGTCTTCCATCTACTCAGCCAACCGGATATCCGCCTATTGACCCTCACCGGGCCCGGGGGGATTGGGAAGACCCGCCTGGCGCTTGCCGTGGCGAGCGGCGCACAATCGTGGTTCCCCGATGGGATCGCATTTGTCTCGCTTGGGGCGGTCGCAAACCCCACATTCGTCCTACGTACCATCGCGCAGGTCGCGCTGCCCCAAGACACGAACGAATCGGCCTTGCGCGAGGCGCTGATCGCGACGCTGGTCGACAAGCGATTGTTGCTCATCCTCGACAACTTCGAGCACCTGCTGGCCGCAACCCCGGAGATTACGGCCCTCCTCCTCGCCTGCTCCCAACTCAAGGTGTTGGTCACAAGTCGCGCCGCACTTCGGGTCAGTGGCGAGCAGGAATACCGCGTACCCCCGCTGGAGGTGCCCGCATCGGGAACAACCGAGACGATCGAGGCGCTCTATCAGATCCCCGCCGTACGGCTCTTTGTGGCGCGAGCACGGACCGCCCAGCCCGACTTCGCGCTCACACCGGACAACGCGCGGGCCGTTGCCGCTATCTGTACCCGCCTGGATGGGATACCGCTCGCGCTGGAATTGGCGGCGGCCCGTGCCCAGCTCTTCGCGCCGCTGGCCCTCCTGGGTCGCCTGGAGCGCGGGCTCGGCGTGCTCACTGGCGGCGCGCGCGACCTCCCCGAACGCCAGCAGACGATGCGCGACGCCATCGCCTGGAGCTATGATTTGCTCACGCCAGAGGAACAATTACTCTTCCGAGAACTGGCGGTCTTCGTCGGGGGTTGGACACTGGAGGCCGCCGAAGCCCTCAGCGGCGACGCTCACACGGGGGAGATATTGGATCTCCTCGCCGGTCTGGTCGAAAAGTCGCTTGTGGTCGCCGAGGTGGGCAATGGCAACCCCTTCGGAGAAACCCGCTATCGCCTGCTTGAGCCGATACGCCACTATGCTCTGGAACGACTCGAAGAGAGCGGCGCGACAGAAGATGTACGCAGCCGTCACGCGGCCTGGTGCCTGCTGCTCGCGGACGAGACGATGACCGCGCTGCGCGGCCCGGGGCAGATCGCCTGGCTCGATCGCCTGGAGCGTGAGTTGGACAACTTCCGCGCCGCTCTCGGATGGGCCTTCGGAAGTGGGCGAGCGGATCTGGGCCTACGATTGGCGAGCGGGCTCGACCGCTTCTGGCATTACCGCGCCCATCAGAGTGAGGGGCGACGTTGGCTGGAACGTGGCCTCGCCGTCACAGGAGATGTGGTGTCGCCACTGGTGCGGGCACACTCGCTATGGCTGGTCGGCTATCTGACATTCTTCCAGGGCGAGATCGCGCGCGCGCGGGCCTATTTCGCAGAAGGCGAGGTACTCTTTCGCACGCTCGGGGACCGTAACGGCCTGGGGATGATCCTCGACAGCATGGCCGACATCGCCTACGTAGAGCGCGATTATCCTCGCGCCCGCGCGTTGCAGCAGGAGAATCTCGCGCTGCGCCAGGCCATCGACGACCAGTGGGGCATAGCGATGGCAACGATGGGGCTGAGCCTGATCGCCCTCGGCGAAGGCGCGATAACCCAGGCGCGGCTGCTGATCGAGGAGAGCCTGGCGCTCTGCCGGGCGGTCGGTGACCCGCGCGGGATCGCGTACATGCTGCTACAACTCGGCTGGGTCGCCATGGACGAAGCGGCGGTCGAGCGCGTAATCCCGATCTTCGCCGAGAGCCTGGCGCTCTTCGACAGGGCGGGGATTGTGGTCGGGATCATCGATTGTCTAGAGGGCCTGGCCTGTGCCGCCGGGCTGTGCGCCGAGCCGCTATTGAGCGCACAACTCTCCGGAGCTGCCGCCGCACTCCGTGAAACGCTGCACATCTCGGCCACCCCAAACGCCGCCATGTACGACCGTCACCTCGCCCTGGTACGGGCGCAAGTCGCCGATGAGGCATGGTCAGCGGCTCGGATGGCCGGGCGGAGTCTCAAGCAGGATCAGGCCATCGCCCTGGCGCTCAACTTCGAGCGCACGCATGTGCAAGGATCAGCGGCCGGATCAGCGGTGCGCGAGGGCTGATCCGGCTATGACTCGCGGCGCAATCATTGACATCGCCGTGCATCCCTCAATGTGCCATCATGCGGCGCCGCCCGCGTCGGCAGCACGGATCGTTCGACGACGCCACGCGCCTCGGCCGCGCCATTAGCGTGGGCCTTCATCACCCGGGGAGTGCAGCAAACCGCTACGCAAGGCGTAATGGACGAGGTCGGCTCGACGGCGCAGGCCGAGCTTTTGCATCGCCCGTTCGCGATAGGTCTCCACGGTCTTGGGGCTGAGGATCAGCCGTTCGCCGATCTCCTGCGCGCTGTACCCTTCGGCGGTCAGCGCGAGCACCTGCCGCTCGCGCTCGGAGAGGCCGCGACTCCGATCGCGCCCCTCCCCATCGCGGCCCAGATAATCGGCCAGCAGCAGGCGGGTCGCGCCCGGATAGAGGAACGCGTCGCCGCGCGCCACGGTGCGGATCGCGTCGAGCAGATCGGTATCAGCCTGGCTCTTCTGCACGTAGCCCGCCCCGCCCGCGCGCAATACCGGCAGGAGGTACCGTTCCTCGGCGTGAACCGTCAGGATGAGGATCTTGGCCCGGAGGCCGCGATCGCGGATCCGGCGTGTCGCTTCGAGGCCATCGAGGTGCGGCATCGCGATGTCGAGGACGATCACGTCGGGATCGAGCGCCGCCGCCTGGGCGACCGCCTCCTCGCCATCGGCCGCCTCGCCCACGACTTCGATGTCGGGTTCGTTGCCCAGCAGCGCCCGCAATCCGGCGCGCAGGATACCGTGATCATCGGCGAGCAACACGCGAATCGGCGCGTCGGTCTTCTCGGCAGCCCCTGTCATCGATCATCTCCATCCTGTTCGCGGAATGCGACGCGGCATAGCAGGGCACCGAAACTCGGCACGAATGCTCACAACTGGTCTGGTAACCGGTCGCTCTTCAACGGCACCATCACGCGCACCGTCGTGCCCCCGCCACCGGGACGGGTCTCGATCTCCAACTTCCCCCCAACAAGTGCCAGACGTTCGCGCATACCGAGCAAACCAAGCCCCTGCCCGCTCAGGGAAGGGACGGCCATCTTCGCCTGATCGAAGCCCCGACCGTTATCGGCGATCACCGCACGGGCCACGCCGTTGCGGCGTTCGAACGTAACCTCGACAGTACGGGCGTCGGCATGTTTGACCACATTGCTGAGCGCTTCCTGCACAACGCGATAGAGGACGAGTTCGCTGGTGGGGTCCAATCGATCGTTAAAGTCATCCGCGCGGACCGTGATTTTCAGCGAGGTCCGGGCCGCGATGTCGTGCGTATAGGCGCGTACCGCCTCGACCATCCCGAGATCATCGAGGATCGTCGGGCGCAATTCGCGCGCCACCCTCCGCACCCCATCGAGGATCCGCGCGGTGGCCCCGCGGAGCTCCGCCAGGCGTTCCCGCGTCGCCGGTTCGCGGCTGCCGTCGGCGGCGAGGCGAATTCGTACCAATAAGGCGGTCAGTTCCTGCGCCGTCTCGTCGTGCAACTCGCGAGCAATTCGCCGCCGCTCCTCCTCCTGCGCGTCGAGGGTCCGGGAGGAAAGGGCGGTCAGCGCTGCCCGGCTCTCTTCCTGCGCGGCGAGCATCGCGTTGAAGGCATCGGTCACGCGGCGGATCGTCGGGTCAGTGAGGATCGAGTAGGGGGCGCGGCGACCATACTCGCCGCGCCGCACCGCATCGGCGGTCCCTTCCAGGCGCACCAGCGGGAGGAACGCCGCGCGTAGGACCAGCGCGTTGACGATCAGGCTCAGCGCGGTCACCCCCGCCGCGAAACCGAGCAAACTCATGCGGTCGAGCGGTCGGCCGGCGATGGCGACATCGCGCGAGAGGAGCATCCCGACAATCGCCGAACCGAGGACCAGGAGCCCGTTCGCCAGCAGCACCTTCCAGAAGAGCGAGACCGCCCCGAGGGCGCGCACAGCACGTCCCGGCAGGGAAACGCCGTGCCGCACCAACCGTGGGAGTTCCGTCTCATTCGTCGCCATCGATAACCTTTCCAGCCAGCTTCCCCGGCGGGCCGGGCAAGGTTGCCCGGCTACGCCTACTGCATCAGAAATGGTAGCATAGCCACACTGCCAGCGATGTTCAGGGATCTGGCCTCTGGTCGCGATCGATCCAGGCAATCGGCGGCGCAACGTAAAGGGGCGAAGAGGGTGACGGAACGACAGCGATTCGGCACGGGCACAGTCTGGGAGGAGCGGTTCGGCTACTCGCGCGCGATCCGCGTCGGCGACCTGGTCTTCGTGGCCGGTACGACCGCAACGGACGACAACGGCCAGCTCGTCGGCCCGGATGATCCCGAGGCCCAGGCACGGTTCATCATCGAGAAGATCGGGCGGGCGCTGGCGGCGGTCGGCGCGTCGTTGTCCGATGTCGTTCGCACGCGCGTCTACATCACCCGCGCCGACGATTGGCAGGCGGTTGGTCGCGCCCACGCCCACTATTTCGGTGAGATACGCCCGGCGAACACCCTGGTCGAAACCAGCGCCCTGATCGGCGACGGCTATCTGGTTGAGATCGATGCCGACGCGGTGATCAGTCGATGAGCGCTGGACCACGCGGCGAGGCGATGCGGATCGCATTCGTGACAACCAGCGGGATCAACCCGCTCTTCAAAAACTGGCCCGAATATATCCTCGCCCGTTATCTCGTCGCGCGCGGGCATCAGGTGACGATCTACAAGTACGAGCCAGCGGGGAGCCCGGCCCGCGAGATGATCGACGGGATCGCGGTGCGGCAGATCGAGCGTGGGCGCTTCGGCTTCGCAGGCGGACTACGAAAGCTATTGCGCTCGGCACCGCGCCCGGATGTCGTCAACATTTTCCACATCCGCAACCTGATCGCCTACGAGGCGGCCTTGGTCTTCCGACAGATGGGGGTCCCGCTCGTCCACACCCCGGTCGGCCCGCTGCACGACGACTACCTCGTCGCCGATCGCGACGCGCCACTCGACGCGACCCCGCGTTATGACAACCCGATCTACACCCTCCCCCAACTCGCACGCCGCTTTGCCAGGGAGCGGCGTCCGCGTCGCACCCTACGCAACTATCTGATCCATGCACCATTGCGCTCGGCCGATCGCCTGATCGCCATCTCGCACCACGAGCGCAGGATGCTGATCGCGATGGGGCTACCGGCGAAGCGTGTGGCGATGATCCCGCTCTGGATCGATGTCGCCCACGCCGCGACGCTGCCGCAGGAACCGGCGGAACTCGATCTTCCGCGCCCGATCCTGCTCTACGTGGGCCAACTGAAATATCGCAAGGGTTTCGATCTCCTCGCCCACGCGATGCCGCTCGTGCGCGAGCGCTACCCGACCGCCTCGTTCGTGTATGTCGGACACAGCCCGCGTCAGCAGGCGGCGCTGGAGGAGATCGCCCGCGCGAACGGCACAGCCGAGGCGCTGCACCTCCTCGGTCGCCCCGACCCCGCCGAACTCCAGCGCCTCTATCGCGCCGCCGACGCCCTGGTCTTCCCGTCGCGCTACGAGGGCTTCGGACTCCCACCGCTGGAAGCGATGGCGGCGGGTTGCCCGGTGATCACGACCGATGTTCCAGTCGTCAACGAGTCGGTGCGCGACGGCGAGAATGGCCTGCTCGCTCCCTACAACGATCCCGCTGGCCTCGCCGCCTGCATCCTGCGCCTCCTCGACGACCGCGCCTTGCGCGATCGCCTGGTGGCGGGAGGCTACACCACCCTCAGCGAGCGCTTCAACGGCGACGTATTGGTCGAGCAGGTGATCGCGCTCTACCGGGACGTGCTGAAAAGGGGAGGCGTTTAACGATCTCGTCTCGCCAACAGAGGCTGACTCTATAACGAGTCACCCCTCCCCGCGTCGGGGAGGGACCGCGGGGGCGGTCCCTCCCTTCCCTCTCCTCTGCCTCAGATCGGCCACTGCTCCATCCGCCAGGACATCTCCCAGAAGGCCCACTCGTAGCGCGCACTGGTGTGGAAGATCGCCGCGAGGCGAGCGCGGCCAACGTCGCTCTCCCGCGCGGCGAGCGCGTCGAATGAAGCAATCAGTCCGCCGACGAGTTGATGGTATTCCTCGCCAGCGTACATCTGGATCCACTCGGCATAGAGCGGCTGGTCAGCGGGCGCGCCCGCCGCCGCGAGGGCGCGACCGATCTCGCCGTACCCCCACTGGCAAGGCAAAAGGGACGCCGCGATCTCGGCCTGCGAACCGGCATAGGCGGTCGCCAGGAGATGCCGCGTATAGGCATAGGTCGTCGGGGCGGCGGCGATCCCCGCCCAGGCGTCTGCGGCGATGCCGAACTTCGCCGCGTAGCCCCGGTGCAGCGCCATCTCGACGTTCAGTGTCGCGTGCAGTAGTTCGGCGAATTGCCCCATCCCGGCTAACTCGTGGCCTTTCGCCACGGCGAGCGCCAGGACGCGACTGTACTCCACCAGGAACACGTAGTCCTGCTCGATATAGAACCGGAACTTCTCGACGGGCAACGTCCCGTCGCCGATACCACGCACGAACGGATGCGCCCGCTCCTCGGCGAAGATCGGCGCGAACCGCTCTTGGAGCTCTTGCGCGAAGCCCATAATCACCTCTGAGGAGTCGTGGGTCGTGGGTCGTGGGAACAGCCTGTTAGCGACTACCTACTTGCAATACAACGGGCCGTCAAAAACAAGATCTCACGACCCACGACCCACGACTATCACTCGCGACTCATCACGAATGTTCGTAGCTCTTCCAACTGTTGTATTACAAAGGCGTGCTCGGCATCGGAGTCGAGATTGCGGCGCAGCGTCTCATCGACGATCCCTTCGACGCGCACCAGCACTTGCTCGGCGATACGCGGCGGGGCGAACTGCATCACCCCGAGCGCGTGGCGCAGGAGATGTTCGAGTCCCGGATGACCGACAAGCATCGCATCGAGTTCGTCGGGCGACATCTCCGCGAGCCGCTTCGGGCGCTGACCACGCCGTTTGAACCAATCGAGCATGGTCTTCCCCTACATCTACCGTGGAGATAGCTCCACGACAAGCCTCCACTATAGCTGCTAACGCTGGGATGTGGCTACAGTGTGCAGACCATCTCGTATTGCCGCAATGACTCATAACGCCAGCCAGCAGCGAGAAGTACGCCAAGGACAGGGCTCTCCTCTGGCTCGTTGACGAGGCGCAACGATCGACCGGGGAACCGAGCCGATAGCGCGCCGATCAGCGCCACCAGCGACTCGGTGGAATCGCCAACAAGCGCCTGAATCTGCACCGCCGTTGCCGGAGTGGTGAAAACCACAAAGGCGCGGGGTGACGTGGATGGCCCTAAGGCCAGCCCTTGCAAATCGGGGAGGGCCAGGAGGCTCGCGGGCTCGCGTTGCCAGGCCAGGTCGGGCAACGCGAGCCCGGCTATCCCGGCGAGCAGGGTTGCTGGCGATACCTCGGTCACCGTCGCGGTTGATGCTGGCACCGCAGAGGCATCGGCGCTGAGCAGGAGCAGTTCGCGCGTGCGCCTGAAACCCGCGCGCTCGTAGGTGCGGATCGCGCGGTCGTTGGTCGTGATCACTTCCAACTGCACCCGGCGCAGCCCCGCCCCGCGCGCCCGATCGAGCAGTGCTTCCATCAGCGCGCCACTCAAGCCGCGACCACGCCAGCTTGGGGCCAGCCCGAAGCCGCCGACCCAACCGCGCTCCCCACGCACCGCGAGCGCCCCGAGGCCGACGATCGCCCCGGTATCATCACGCCACAGCAGCGATCGATCGAGGGCAATCGCGTGCGCCGCGACGTGCTGGCGCATGGCGGCCTCGCTCAGCGAGAAGGGGATAACGTAATCGGTATAGACGAGATTGAATGCGGCGGCGAGGTCCGCAGCGGAGAGGTCTGTCAGGTCCGACTCGTGCATCGTCGCCCCACCTTTTCTGCCAGCCACGGGCATTGCCGGGCTAGATCGGCAACAGGACCGAAAAGCGCCCGAAGCGCGCCGAGCGCGTCCGGCGACCAAGGCTGTCCACCGTCTCCTCGACGGTCGCCCGCCCCGCGACGAGCATCTCAAACCCGGCGATCATCTCGCGAATAATCGGCGGATCGAGCGGCACACGATTGTGGGAGGGCAGGAGGAGATCGACTTGATCGATCAGCGGCTCCAGGCGACGCAATGAGGTCAGGTAGGCGGTGAGATCGGCACCGGGGGTCTGCGCGTACAGCGGCCCGGCATAGACGGTATCGGCGGTGAAGAGGATCCGCCCGGCGCGATCGAGGAGACAGATGCCGTCGGGCGAGTGGCCGGGCGTGTAGATGACCTCCAGCGTCCTGCCGCCGAGATCGAGCAGTTGCCCGTCTTCCAGCGTGGCGGTCGCCTCCGACGGGGCGATGGCGTATTGCTCGGGATCGAACGTATCGGGAAAGGGGCGTATGATCTGCTCCGGATGGAGGAAATTGAACCCATCGGCATCGAGGGCGCGCATCGTCGCGCCGCGCGTCAACATCCCCCGCGCGCCCGCGATATAGCCCCGTAGACTCTCCGCCGAGCGGCCGTCCCGTAATCCCGCGACGCCCGCCGGGTGGATCGCGATCTGCGCGAAGTCGGCGTTGCCGCCGATATGGTCGAAGTGGTTATGCGTCAATACCACCTCGATCGGTTTGGTGGTCAAGCGGCGCACCACCGGCGCGATCGGCGCGATGCTGGTGCCGGTATCGATCAGGATGGCGCGGTCGGCCCCCTCGATCAGATACGATTGCACATGCCCCGGCTCGCTGATCAGCCAGAGTCCGGAGCGCACCGGGACCGTCACGAACCACGAGGACAGATCACCGCCAGCCGGCCGAAGCATTGCGCCACGCTCATCCACGATTGCCTCCACTCTCGCGCCCCCTACGGTTCATACGGCCAGGGTGTCGTCCCCTCGGCGCTCGCCCGGACCTCATGCTGCACGAGGACATACATCTCGATCCCGGTCTGCATTTTGGTGAGGTTCGTGCTCATCCCCGCCACACGCCAGCCGCGCGCCGCCACGAGATCGAGCGTGCTGACCATCGTCTCGAACGGCTCGTTGTCGCGCAACAACACAAAACACCCCGGCTCGGCATCGAGCAACGAAGGATCTTTGGCGACCGCTTTCGCCTCGAGCGCTTTCCGTTTCTTCGCCATCGCCTCCCTCTCACCGCAACACTGCCGATCGTATGCGATGATGCTAGAATCATCGGCGGCGATCGTCAACTCGCAGCGAGTAGGGCGCTCGGCCACACTGCCAGGACATAGTGGCCCGCCCGTGTACTGTACCAGCATGCGGGAGCCGGACGTAACGGAGAGACTATGGAAACTGCGGATGTCGTGGTCATCGGTGCCGGGGCGAACGGGAGCAGCACCGCCTTTCACCTCGCGCAGATGGGCGCGGGCAAGGTTGTCGTCGTCGAGCAGGGGCATCTGGCATCGGGCGCGAGCGGCAAATCCGGCGCGCTGGTGCGGACGAGTTACGCCAACGAGCCGGAGACCCGTCTGGCCGTGGAAAGTATCAAATATTTCGCCAACTGGTCGGAGATGGTCGGCGGCGATTGCGGCTTCCAGCGGATCGGCCTGCTCACCTTCACCCCGCCAGAACATCGTGACCGGATGGAAGCGCGGATCGCGATGCACCGCGAACTCGGCGTCGATGCCCAGTTGATCCGGCCCGAGGACGCGCGCGAACTCGACCCCTCGCTCTATGTCGATGATGTCACGGCGGTCGAGTACGAGCCCGATTCCGGCTATGCCGACCCGAACGCCACGGTCTTCTCGTTCGCCCGCGCCGCCGCCGCGCTCGGCGTCGAGTTCAAGCTCGGGACGCGCGTCCTCGGCATCATCACCGAAGGCGGGCGCGTGACCGGCGTCGAGACCTCGGCGGGGCGGATTCAGACGCCGACCGTCGTGGTCGCCGCCGGGGGCTGGGCCAATCAGCTTTTCGCGCCGCTCGGCATCGATCTCGGCCTGGAGCCGATCGAGGCGCAGGTCGTGGTCTTCCGCTGGTCGGCGGAACGCTCGACGCGCCACCTGACCTACATCGACAGCATCAACCATAGCTGGATGCGCCCGATCGACGGCAATTGCACCCTGATCGGCTCCGAGGGCGGCGTGAAACTCAGCCCGGACCCGGATGCGTACCCCGAGACGGTCCGGGCCGAGTATATCGAGCAATGCCGCGCCGCCCTGGTCAAGCGCGTGCCGACGATGCGCCACAGCACGATGCGCGGCAACTGGGCGGGGTTGCTGATGTTCAGCCCCGACTCGCGCCCGATCATCGACAAGCTGCCGCAATACGAGGGGCTATTCTGCATGACGGGCGACAGCGGCACCTCGTTCAAGACCAGCCCCGCGATCGGCAAGTGCCTCGCTGAGTGGGTCACGCAGGGGCAGGCGACAACGGTCGATCTGACCCCGTTCCGCTCCACCCGCTTCGCCGAGGGTGTCGTCTGGACCGACGAGTACGACTACGGCACCGACCGCAAGACGATTTCCCGGTAGCACGATCCCCCTCACAGGGCAACGAGCGCGGCGGCCAATAGTTGGCCGCCGCGCTGTCTGTACCGCGTTGTGGAATACTTCAGTGATCACCCTGCTTATTGCACCTTCGGCGCTGCCGAAGGGGTAGCATTCGGGCGCGTACCGGGCTGTCCGGGCAGCTGGTTCGGGCCGCCGTGGCGACCCGGCATCCCCCCGGGCATTCCCTGGCCGAAGCGACCGAGCGGTGCCGCGTAGAGGCGGTCGAAGCTCTGCTTAAGCATCGTCACCGCCTGCTCGACACGATCGGCGGCCACGCCCTGCCCCGTCAGCGAGGTGCGGAGCGATTGTTCCAGTGCCGCGAGGAGCCCCGCCTTGTCGGCATCGTTGTCCTTGCTATGCGCTGCCGCAACCGCCTGCAACGTCCCCTTGTCCTGCAACTCCTGCTTCAGCACGTCAGACGAAATACCGAGATACTTCGCCGCAGCGTCGAGGAGATCGCCCTGCAACATGCCGAACGCCATGCCGCCCTGGCCAGCGCCACCGGCCATGCCGCCGACAACACCCTTGCCGCCCCCGCCGATGCTCGCGCACAGGTCGGCGTTATTGGCGTTGTTGACGTGGTCCTTCGCCGTCTGTGCCTGCGCGGCTGTCAGCTTCCCGGCGGTCTGCGCGGCGTCGATCTGCTGCACGAGGGTCTTCTTAACCGCCGCACCGAGCGCATCGTTGGTCACGCCGAGATTCGTCGCCAGATTGTTGACGAACGTCTGACACTGCGCCTGCCGGTCAGCATCCTGTCCCGGTGCCCCGGCAACGGCCAGTTGATAGAGATCCGTGGGGATACCCGCCACACCCCCGCTCAGCATCCCACCGCGCCCGCCGTCGGCAGTGCCGACGGCGGTAGGCGTTGCGCCGCCCTTCGCCGATGCCGCCAGGCCACGCAACGGGCCACCCGCCGCCACCGCCACCACCGCGATCGCCAGGGTCAACGCCACCGCTCCCAGGATCGCCACCAATCGCCGCATCCTCACCATTGCCTCACTCCTTCGTACCTAATTACGCCGAGCACCGACGTTGCCACGCAACGCTCCATCGGTATCGGTGAGTATAGTGAGCGGTCTTAAAGAGTTGATGAAGAAATCACAGAATTTTCGCACCGATCAACATCTTCGGTGGCAACAGGGGTCGCCGTGGGAATCAGGTGATGATCTGGTGCGTTGCACATGGAGACGAGTACAGGGGCGATCTTGCGTTTGTCGAGCAAGTCAGGCAACAATACCCGTGCGCGCCGGGGTTGGCGCGATCGGCGAGGTGATAGATGGCGATGACAAGCCCGCAACGGATCGGGGCTTCGGCGCTCGATCTGATCGGGAACACACCACTGATACGGTTGGGGAAGGTGGCGGCGGAACTACCGGCGGGGGTGACGCTCGCGGCGAAGGCCGAGTGGCTGAACCCTGGTGGCAGCGTCAAAGACCGCCCCGCGCTGGCGATGATCCGCGACGGGATCGCGCGCGGGGCGCTGACGCCGCAGAAGACGATCCTGGAAGCGACCAGCGGCAACACCGGGATCGCGCTGGCGATGATCGGTGCCGCGCTCGGCTACCGCGTGGAACTCTGCCTGCCGGAGAACGCCAGCCCGGAGCGGAAGCGGATCCTGAACGCCTACGGCGCGACGACGATCCTGACCGACCCGATGCAGGGGAGCGATGGCGCGATCCGCGAGGCGCGACGACGTTACGCCGCTGACCCCGAGCGCTACTTCTACTCCGATCAATACAGCAACGACGCCAACTGGCGGGCGCACTACGAGACGACCGCCCCGGAAATCTGGGCGCAAACGGATGGGCAGATCACTCATTTCGTCGCGGGGCTCGGGACGAGCGGCACCTTCATGGGCACCGGGCGACGCCTGCGCGAGTATAATCCCGCCATTCGCCTCGTCGCGATGCAGCCGGACAGCCCCTATCACGGGCTCGAAGGGTTGAAGCACATGGCGAGCGCGATCGTCCCGCCGATCTATGACGCCGACTTCGCCGACGAGCAGATCGTCGTGCCGACCGAAGACGCCTACGCGATGGTCAAGCGGCTGGCGCGCGAAGAAGGATTATTGGTCGGGATCTCGGCGGCGGCCAACGTCGTTGCCGCGCTCACCGTCGCCAAGACCCTGACGAACGGCACCGTCGTGACGATCTTCTGCGACGGCGCGGACAAGTATTTGTCCGAGCGCTTCTGGGATGAAGACGAGTAAAGTACGAAGTACGAAGTAGCAACGCCGCTACTGGCTACTGACTACCGACCACTGGCTACCGATCAATGGGGTTTACGGTGCGCTTACTCTGGACGACCGAGCAGCGCGAACGGATCGCGCGCCACGGTGAAAGCGGCTACCCGGATGAGATCTGCGGCTTCCTGCTTGGTACGCAAGCGGATGGAGCCAAGACCGTGCGGGAAGTCGTGCCGGTGGACAACAAGTGGGAAGAGACCGACGAACGTCGTCGTCGCTTCATGATCGCGCCGGAAGATTTTTTGCGCCAGGAACGCCGCGCGCGTGAGGCGGGGTGGGAAATTTTAGGCTTCTACCACTCCCACCCGGATCATCCGGCCCGCCCATCGGAGACCGACCGCGAGGCGGCCTGGCCGGGGTATTCTTACGTGATCCAGTCGGTGCGCGACGCGCGTGCGACCGAGGTTCATAGCTGGCGATTACAAGACGACCGCGAAGGATACGACGAGGAGTTGATAGTGACGAATGACGAGTGATGAATGACGAATAGGTTTCGCGGGGGAATACCTTGTCGCAGTTATGCTCGTCGTACCCTATTCGTCACTCGTCACTCGTCATTCGTCATTACTTAGGAGGGAATTGTGGCAGACAAGATCACCGTCCTGGTGCCGACAGCACTGCGGCAGTTCGCGGGCAACCAGGAGACGCTGTCGTACGCAGGCGAGACGGTCGGCGACGTGCTGACCGGATTGACGACCGAGTACGGCGAGTTGCGGAAGCATCTCTACCGCGACAACGGCCAGCTGCGGAACTTCGTCAACATCTATCTGAATGACGAAGATATCCGGTACATGGAGAAAGACGCCACCCCGGTCACGGAGGGCGACACGATCACGATCGTCCCGGCGATCGCTGGCGGTACCGCCACGACAGAAGAGATCACCCTCTCGCCGGAGGAGATCGGGCGCTACAGCCGCCACCTGATCATGCCCGAAGTCACGATGGGAGGGCAGAAGAAGCTGAAAGCGGCGCGCGTGTTGCTGATCGGCGCGGGCGGGCTTGGCGCACCGCTCGGCATGTATCTGACCGCCGCGGGGATCGGGCACATCGGCATCGTCGATAGCGACGTGGTGGACGATTCCAACCTCCAGCGTCAGGTGACGTTCACGACCGAGGATATCGGCGTGTCGAAGCTGGTGGCGGCGAAGCGGCGACTCTCGGCGCTGAACCCGCACATCGAGATCACCACCTACGAGACGCGCCTGACGAGCGAGAACGCGCTCGAAATCTTCAAGGACTACGACATCATCGCCGACGGGACCGATAACTTCCCGACCCGCTACCTCGTCAACGACGCCTGCGTGCTGCTCGGCAAGCCGAACGTCTACGCCTCGATCTTCCGCTTCGAGGGGCAGGTGTCGATCTTCGGCGCGCCGGATGGCCCCTGCTATCGCTGCCTCTACCCCGAGCCGCCGCCGCCGGGCTTGGTCCCCTCCTGCGCCGAGGGTGGCGTGCTCGGCGTGTTGCCGGGGATCGTCGGCGCGCTCCAGGCGGCAGAAGTCATCAAGCTGGCGCTGGGGATCGGCGACCCGCTGATCGGGCGGCTGCTGCGCTTTGATGCGCTGAAGATGCAGTTCCGCGAATACAAGCTCCGCAAGGATCCCGACTGCCCGGCGTGCAGCGATCACCCAACCCTCACCGGCCTGATCGATTACGATGAGTTCTGCGGCGTCAACGTCGGCCCGGAGGTCGAGTTGGACGCGAAGCAGGAGATCACCCCGACCGAGTTGAAGGGGCGTCTCGACGCGGGCGAACGCCTGGTGATCGTCGATGTGCGCGAGCCGCACGAGTGGGCGATCGGCACGATCAGCGCGCCGGATGTGCGCTTCATCCCGCTCGGCGACCTCGGCTCCCGGATGCACGAGCTCGACACGGCAGACGAGATCATCATGCAGTGCCGCTCGGGCGTTCGCTCCGCGAAGGGTCTCGCCGTCCTCCAAGGCGCGGGCTTCCGCAAGCTCAAGAACCTGACCGGCGGTATCCTTGCCTGGTCGGACGAAGTCGATCCGAGCATGGCGAAGTATTAGCAGCGTACGAAGTACGAACTCGAAGTACGAGAAAAGGGGTGGGCCGGCACTGTGAGTGCCGGCCCACCCCTTTTCTCTACTCGCCAGCTTCTATTTCTACCGACTAGAACGGCCACAGGTGGCTTATCTCACAAAATAATATCGCTCCGCTGGACAATCAATCGACTTATCCGCAGACCAGATAATACGATCAAGTTACCCTAAGGTTATAAAGAGAGAGTATATAGGAAATATAGCATACGCATAAAGAATATTAGGGCAATAAAAGAACCAATTACATTTACTATCCTGACAAGCGCCATGGCCGAGAGGCCATGCAGGCGTATGAAAATGGGAGATACTAGCTGCGGCCGGGGCGAGGTCGTTGGGTATTGAGGTGCCGCGAGCCCGCCTGACAAGCTGACCCCGGGGCGCGCCCAGCATGCGGGA